>JAUXFX010000007.1 GCA_030622635.1 Bacteroidota bacterium | reverse complement strand
TGGCAGTAGTTATCCTCATTTTAATTGGTTAATAAAAACTGACATAAACGGTCAAATATTATGGGAAAAAACCATAGGTGAGGCGAATTCTTATTCTGCATTTGCATGTTTAGCAGATGGTTTGAATGGGGAATTATATTTATCAGGCTCAACAACATTTTATGATGAAATGCAAGATCCAATTATTTTAAAACTTGACTCTTGTGGCGAAAAACAGTGGTGCAAGGTTTTTCATAATCCAGGTTACTTAGATTATGCTTTTCATGTTTTGGCAACAGATGATGGTGGCTGTGTTGCACTTTTATTTTCGGGATATGATCCCCAAATTGATCGTATTTGTCTTGCCAGATTAGATATAGATGGCGATCTTTTATGGAAAGATTGCTATAACAGTCAAGATACTAGTTTGATGAATGCTTTTGCCCAGTCTTTTATCAGGGCTCAAGACGGTGGATTTCTTATTACGGGACATTGTGGTTACGAAGACCCCAATCAACCAAATTTATTCTGGTCAAAACCTTATTACATCAAAACTGACTCTTTAGGTAATTTTGAGTGGGAAGTAGTGGTTCATAAAGATGTTGGAAGTGAAAAAGGAGGGAGTGCATGGAGTACATCAATCAATCCTTCCGGAACATATTATTATTCATCAATAAGCCATTACTATCCGGGATCAAAATCTCCTGCACTGCTGAAAATGGACCTTATAGGAAATGTTATTGATATTTATGATATTGTTTATGGTTATGCACATAGTGGATTAACTTATGCGACATTCATAAATGATTCCACTTTGGCTGCAGGTGTAGGCTGGGGTAACACCGTTAATGACATCATGAATTATGCAGTATTAATAGATACCATTGGCAATATTAAAGATTCAACATTCCTTGTACAGGATATTTATACAATTTATATGGATACTGTTTATGACAATAAACTTGTGTACATGTATAATACCTATCAAAGTGGCCAATTCGATGTTTATCTACGCAAACTCAACCAAAACCTTGAAGACGATACCCTTTATACCTATCCCTTCCAATACGATACCCTTTGCCCGTATCCTATTGCATCAGATACCATCGTGCTGGATGATTGCGGTTTGATAGTTGGAATGGAGGAAGTAAAACCGGAGAAAGCTGAAGAGCAGGCGGTATTAAAAGTTTATCCGAATCCGGCACAAAACAAGTTTAAGGTTCAATGTTTAAAGTTTAAAGTTGGTTTATGTGTTATTAAAGTTTTTGATATTTTCGGGAGGAAGGTAAAAGAAAAAGAAATCCCAAAAGGACAAAATGAGATTGAAGTAGATGTTGAAGGATGGAGAAAAGGACTTTATCTGATAAGGGTGAGAGATGAGAATAGTGTTATTGGGAGCGGGAAGGTGATTGTGAATTAAATCTCAAGAATTTTCTGACACTGCAATGAAATCAGCTATCTATAAAGAGAACGTACTACCAAATGCTATGATACGTGATATTTTGGTATCCAACCCCCAGTCGGCCAAAACACCGGATGTACTCAATACATTAGATAACAGGTTTAATCCTATGCCGGATTATATGATGGGTGAAATTATGGCCGGACAAAATACAATTGGTGCTAAGGAGGAGCTTGAGCATAAACTTGCTTCACACAAAAAAAATCGTATGAAATCTCTTTCTAAGCTGGAGAGATTTTACAAAAGTGATACTGCCAATATTCCAACCTCAACCGATAGTTTGATTGCTCTATGGCACAGGGAACCATACCCTAAGGCATGGTATAAATTATCTTTACTGTATCTTGAAAGATCTGATTCTGTCAATTTGTTTAATACATTGGATAGCATTCCATTGATTTTCGAATTATCTTTGTATGAACAATTATTACATCAGCAATACGAGGATCTTGTTGAAATATTATGGACTTTGCAAGCAGATACCATTAACCTTGATAGCACAATTACACAATCCTTATTATCTTTATCATCTCATGCAACTCTTCCTGGAACTTATGCAAGAAATCTGCTTATCAATGACAGTATAATTGATTATGATGAGCCGGTTTATTTTCCTGATTTTCTCAAAACAATACCTTTTTATCCTGTTAATCCAGATAAATCCAAAATAGATTATATAATGAAAGTTTTCCCAAACCCAGCCGGTAATTATTTTATCGTTGAATATGATTTATCTGAAAGTGTAGAACATTCATTTTTTATGGTTTCTGATGCAATGGGTAAAAGATGTGATCTTATTTATTTAGAAAACACACATACTCAAAAAATTATCTCAACTAACGAATATTCAGATGGTGTATATTTGTTACAATTATATTTGGGCAACAACTTAAAAGAAGTAATAAAGCTAACAATCTCAAAATAAACAATGCATGTTAATGAAAAGTTGGTTAATAATACTGTTAATATTTTTTCAACTAATTATCAAGGTTCAAGGTCAGGAACGATGGACCAATACATATCTTTCTGGGCTAAATCCTGTTGGTGAAAGCATTTGTGAGTATTATGATAAGGGTTATCTTATTACAGGCAGATATGGGCCAAATTATCCAAAACTTAATTGGCTGATTAAAACAGATATAAATGGGAATGTACTGTGGAATAAGACGCTTGGCAATGGAATGGACTACCTTGTACTGACTGCTAATACAAAAACTGACAAGGAAGGAAATATTTTTCTTGTAGGTTCTACAGATACATATAATACAAGCGATTATGATCCCATAATTATGAAATTGGATTCTTGTGGAGAAAAAGAATGGTGCAATGTATTTTTTGAGGAGGGAAACAACTTCTCAAACGATTTGGTTATCACTCAGGATAATGGGGTAGTAGTATTATTAAGATATATGAGTACTATACATTTTACAGACCGCACATGCCTTTCAAAACTGGATAAAGATGGAACGGTTCAATGGACACATTGCTATAATAGTCCTGATACGAATTTATATAACGATGATGCAAAGGATGTAATTATTACACCTGATGGTGGATTCTTAATTACCGGTGTTTGTGATTATGTTGATCCCAATCCTCCTCATTATTGGTGGAGTAAACCTTATTATATAAAAACTGATTCGCTGGGTAATTTTGAATGGGAAACCATTGTTCATAAAGAAATATCTGAATTAGGTGGATATGCCTGGAACACGGTAATAAATTCGAATTCTACATTCTATTATTCATCAATTAGCCATTATTATTATGATCAATCAAAAGATGCGGCTGCAATGTTAAAAATGGATTTGAATGGTAATTTAATTGATATTTATGATATTGCTCCACCCAATGAATATGGAAAAATGATCAGTCTTCTTTTTATTAATGATACAACACTTGCTGCGAGTGCAAGTTGGGGAACAGAATCAGATCATACTCCAAAAGCAATAATTATTGATACACTGGGTAACATTTTAACCCAAAAAGTATTATTGGACAATGATTGGATGGCTAAAACAGAGAAGACTTTTGATAATAAATTATTATTTTTTACTAATAAATATGAAGAAGATAGTGATCAATTCTACACCTACCTTTTTAAACTCAACCAAAACTTAGAAGACGATACCCTCTACACCTTCCCCTTCACTTACGACAGCCTGTGCCCTTACTCAATTGTATCAGATACAATTGTTCAGGATGATTGTGGGTTGATAGTGGGAATGGATGAAGTAAAACTGGAGAAAGAGGAGGAGAGAGATGGGATATTAATTTATCCGAATCCGGCACAAAATAAGTTTCAGGTTTCAAGTTTCAGGTTTCAGGTTAGTTCGTGCATAATTAAAATTTTTGATATTTTTGGAAGGAAAGCAAAAGAAATAAATGTTCCTAAAGGGCAAAATAAGATTGAAGTAGATGTTGAAGGATGGAAAAAAGGACTTTATCTAATAATGGTGAGAGACAAGAATAGTGTTATTGGGAGTGAAAAGGTGATTGTGAATTAAATCTTAAGAATTTTTAAAACTGCAATGAAATCAGCTATCTATAAAGAGAACGTACTACCAAATGCTATGATACGTGATATTTTGGTAGCCAACCCACAATCGGACAAATCAGCAGAAGTAATAAACGTATTAGATGATCGCTTCGTGCCAATGCCTGATTATATGATGGCAGAGATCATGGGTGGATTAAATATTACTGGTACAAAAGAAGTTCTTGAACGGAAACTGGCTAAACATTCTTCAACAAGGGCAAAGTCACTTTCAAAACTGCTAAGGCATTATAAAAATGATACTTTAAATACCTGGGCAAACGATAGTATTATGGCATTATTACAGAATGAACAAAGCCCCTGTGCCCGTTATCAACTTGCATTTATATATCTTGATATGGAAGATTCCCTATCAGTTGTGAACACATTAACTAATATACCTGTTGAATTTACTCTTGATGACAATCAGCAAACCTTACACGATCTTTATGATGATCTTTTTGACGTATTGCTTGATATACAGACAGATTCTTTAGTGTTAGATAGCATAAATATACAAACTTTACAAGACATAGCAGCAAACCATAATAATTTACCCGGTGTATATGCCAGGAATATATTAATTGACAATGGCCTGATGAGTTACCAGGAGCCGGTTTATTTACCCGATAATCTCAAAAGTTCTCCTTCCTGGGAATATTTTAAACAATCGGGTCAAACCCAAGGATCGCTCTTAAGAATTTTCCCTAACCCAGCAGGCAGCTATTTTATCATCGATTACGACCTTAGAGAACTTGAGGGGACTGCAATGATACTGATATCGGATATAACAGGAAAACATATATTGAACTTTTACCTTGAAGACAGACAAAATCAAAGGGTTATTACCACAAAAGCATACCCTACTGGTATGTATTTTATTCAGTTATTCGTAAATGGTGAACTGAAAGAAAGCAGTAAAATCAACATAATAAAATAGAAATGATGAATTTGAGAATATATATAATAAGCATCCTGCTTATAATATTTATACTTAAAGCAGAATGTCAAAACCGATGGGTTAAAGCATATTACGATGAGAAGGATGCAGTTGGTAGTTATTTTATTGAATCTTATGATAATGGTTATCTTATTTTTGGAAAACACGGGCATAATTATGTACATTATAATTGGCTAATAAAAACTGATGTAAATGGTGAAATATTGTGGGAGAAAACCATAGGTGATGCAAATTCATATATTACTATTTTGCATATGGACATGAATGAAGGAGGAGGATTATTTTGTGCTGGAATAACGAATTACTATGATGCATATAGAGATCCAATAATAATTAAATTGGATTCATGTGGAGAGAAAGAATGGTGCAAGGTATTTTATACTCCGGAAAATTTTGATTATTCAAATTTTATTTTAGCAATGGATGACGGTGGATGTGTTGCCATATTAAGATATACAGGTGATGATCCTACAGGACAGATTGATAGGATATGTCTTGCAAAACTTTCAGGTGAAGGGGATTTAATATGGAAACAATGTTATAATAGTACGGATACCGGTCTGATAAATGCTGATGCAGCATATTTAAATATTACTCCAGATAGTGGGTTTTTAATTACAGGCACTTGCGATTATTTAGACCCAAATAATCCAAATCTTTATTGGTCAAAACCTTATTATATTAAAACGGATTCTTTGGGTAATTTCCAATGGGAAACTATAGTACATAAAGAAGTAAGCAATGTTGGTGGCATAGGAAGAACTACAACTTTAAATCCAAATCAGTCTTATTACTATTCATCTATAAAACATTACTATTATAATCCTTCCAGCGCTGCACCAGCCATTGTAAAAATGGATCTAAATGGAAATGTACTAGATATTTATGATATTGTTAGTGGCTATGAGAATGGAGGTTTAGGATATGCTACTTTTCTTAATGATACTATTCTGGCTGCCAGTGCCGGTTGGGGAAATGACGAAGAAGACATTGTGAGTTATGCTGTCATCATAGATACACTAGGAAATCTTTTAGATTCTACTGTACTGGTGGAGGATCTTTACAGAAGCATTCTTCAAGTTACATTTGATGGAAAGCTTGTATATATGTATAACACTTACCAAAATTCACAGTTTGATGTATATCTTCGTAAACTCAACCAGAATTTAGAAGACGACACTATCTACACCCAACCCTTCACTTACGACAGCCTGTGCCCTTACTCCATTATTTCGGACACCATCGTTCAGGATGATTGTGGCTTGATAGTGGGAATGGAGGAAGTAAAACCGGAGAAAGAGGAAGAGAGTGATGGGATTTTAATTTATCCGAATCCGGCACAAAATAAGTTTCAGGTTTCAAGTTTCAGGTTTCAGGTTAGTTCGTGCATAATTAAAATTTTTGATATTTTTGGAAGGAAAGCAAAAGAAATAAAAGTTCCTAAAGGTCAAACTGAAGTTATTGTGGATGTCAGTAAATGGAACAGAGGTATATATATTGCAGTTTTATGGCAAAACGGAAAGTTGATTGCAAAAGAAAAGTTTATGATAATCAGATAATTATTACTGCAATGATTTTTTAAATAAATCAGCCGCTAAGCAGTTTGGAACTGCTAAGCGGCTTGCAAAATATAACGTGAGTTCGGGATTAGTTACTTTTATATTTTTTTTAATCATAATAAATCTGCGTTTATCTGCGTCAAAATCAATAAAACAGTTTTTATTATACGCAAATGATTAAAGCTGCTTTGAAATCTCTTCAAAAAGGTCAGCCCAGTCAATTTTGCCGTATTTTTTGCCTAATCTTACAAAAATTAAATTTTTCTCCGGGAAAACATAAATGTATTGACCCAGCACTCCTTTTGCAAAAAATGCACCGTCTTCTTTTGCCCGCCAAAAATAAGTGTATGGATAATTTTGTGAATCCAATGAATTATTAATAATTGATGTTGACCTCTCAACCCATTTTTCAGGAACTATTTGTTTTCCGTTCCAATTGCCATTATTCAGGTATAACCTGCCGAATTTTGCAAAATCAATTGCTCTTGCATTCAGGCAGCAGAATGCTTTGATTGTTCCGTGTTTTTTACTGTCATAGTTCCAGCTTGCATCAGATTCCATTCCGAGAGGCTGCCATATTTTTTCTTCAAAATAATCTGTGAATTTTCTTCCTGTAGCATTTTCAATTGCCAATGCAAGCAATTGAGTGTTAACACTCATATATTCATAATTAATACCTGGCGGTTCTTTTACCTCTAATTTTGTAATATACTTTTTAAGATTGGTTCCGTAATAATATTTTGCCATCTGCCCGAATGGATTCAAGTATGCCTCACTAAATTTTATACCCGACTGCATATTTAGTAAATTTTCAATAGTGATATTTTTAAAATTTTTATTTTTTAGTTCGTGGACAAATTTTGTAATAGGCTGATTTGTATCAGAGATATACCCTTCGGCAATTGCAATTCCCATTAATGCCGAAACATAAGATTTTGATACGGAGAAAGAAGGTAATATTGAATTATGGTTATATTTTTTAAAATATTTTTCATAAATAACAGTGTCATTTCTGATAATCAGAAAAGCAACGGTTTTATGGTCTTCAAGGAAATTTTCAAATGAATCGGTATTATTTCCGGTTATAAAATTTTCTGGGATATTAAGTTGTACAGGTGTTGCTGCTTCATAAAAATTAAATACAGGTTCCTTTTTTTTAATTTTGTATGAAGGAAATTTCTTATAATCTTTAATATCAGCCGTATTCCAAAAAATGAACCGGGCAACATGGCAGGAAGACAATAAACTCATAATTAAGAAATAAAATATAAATTTTCTATATATATTCATTTTGGGGTTTAATATCAAATCTAAAATTATAAATAATAACAGCAAAAGTATCCGTTCACAGTTTGAAATTAGAAATTAGAAATTGGAAATTTATGTTATCCTATTTTTGTGCTGTTGATAAACGCATTCAACTTTGGACCAAGTTTTTCAATTACTATTTTGAACCTTTTTTTCCACTTGTCAAAGTCGCACCAAACTAAATCCGACAATTTTTCCACTAGGTTGTAAACGTCTAATTCGTAAACTATTTTCATTTTTCTCTAATTTCTAATTTCCAATTTCAGCGTTCTGTGAACGCTTACCAGCAAAACACAACAACTTTATGAATAGACACTAATCATCCATCTGAAAATTAGTTAATTCACCGGTAATTTCAAAATCATAATCAGGGTATTGATAAATTGGCATAACTTTTTCAGTTTCGCCGATTGAATATCCATAAACACTTTCATATTCCGAAATATCTTCTCCCATTTCTTCTAATTGTCTTAAATACTGCCCGATTGATTTGGATTCAATTATTGTCACTTTTCCCATTTTTTTTATAATTGGGCTGTGGTTTCTTGTTGAGTCATGTTCAAATTCCAGTATTCTTCTGCCTTCCCTTGTAATGCCGATAGTTCTGAAAGTTAAGCTTTTACCAACTCCGGGCAGGTTCAAAACATTACGGTCTGTAGCAAGAAATGGAAGATTTGCTTTGTTTTCAAGTTCTTTTATGTTTTTTACAAGATTCTCGGCGTCCAAAGGAAATTCTTTGATAGTATCATAATATTTTTCAGGAATACTACCAATGACTTTTTCTTCAATTTGCTCCTGAACTGCTCTTTCATTTGTAGCGAAATTGTGGAAATTTTCCATGTATCCCTTAACCGTAAAAGTGTAATAAGGTAAAACACCGATTTCGTTTAGTACTTTTCTTAATTTGGCAGTATGTCCTCTTCTCGAAGCTGTTGCTGTAAATACAAGCTGATTGGTTACTATCCAACCGGATGATAACAGGCGTTTAACGGCAACAAGGGATTCTGGTGTAACTTCCATAGCTGTTTCATAATGGGTTTGAATAATAAATTGTTTTATACCGATTTTTGATGCTTTTTCTTTGAATTCAGCTAAAATATCAACTAATTCGGGTGTGATTCTTTGGGGAAGATAAATTGGCAATCGTGTTCCAAGTCTCACTCTTAGCATTTCGGCAAATTTTTTCCCATTAGCTCTTTTTTTATTTGCTTCAATTTTTTTAACAGCCATTTTATAAACTTCATTCAGGAGTATTTTCAGTGAATCGTCAGAGCTCATAAGTGCATCGCCACCGGTAATTAATATATCCCTTAATTGAGAGTCTTCTTCAAAATACTCTATTAATCTGGATAATTTTTGAGGCCAGGTTTCTTTAGGTTTTAATTCTACAAGATTAAAATTCAGGTTTCCGCTCTGGAAGTCGAACATTCTTTGACAGGAAACGCATAATCCGCCGCATGCACGTCCTATTGTTTCGGGTATAAGAATAGCGACCTCCGGATAACGTCTGTGAACATTATAAAATGAAGGTAACAGCCATCCGGCAATATTAGGTTTATCAGGTTCAACAACATCTTCTTTTTCCCACGCAACAAGATGTCCGAACTCATTAATAAGCTCTTTGCTGTATATTATATAATCTCTGATGGCCAGGTCGGCACCAGGAGCAAATCCCGGTTCGCAAATATTTAAAAGAGAGAGATAATAAGGATTGACAAAAAACGGAATGCCGGCTTTTTTAGCATCATACAAAAGTTTCATTGTTTCCTGGCTCAGCGAATAATTAAGCATTTCATTTAAAAGCTCCGGCGACCTTATTGCAAATTTTAAATGAAAATTTTTATCCTTCCACCATTCAAGTGTTAGTAAAAATTTTTGTTCTTCCGACATTCCTGGAACAAACTGATACCTATTACTTTTGATTTCTCCGGAATCTAATTTTCTAATTATAACATTTAATATTCTGTCGCGGTTTTTTTTCCTTATTTTAATTATTTGGGGGTCAAGCCCTGATGGATGCCTGCTCATCCATTCCAGAACTTTTTCTTTTGAAGGTAATTCTCTTTTACTTTTTCCTGAAAATTGCCTGAAAAGATGAAGCATATCTTTAAAAAAATCTGTTTCCGCACCACCGGTCCCAAATTTTACTGCCATCCAGATATATTTAATTGGATTACTTCCGGTTATATCTCCTCTTAAATTCAGGTCTTCAAATTTCCTGCCTGCATTATCAATGTAATCAAGTAATCTTATTGCTGCATAATCGCGCCATGATAATTTATTATATTGTTCACGTCCGGTATTTTTACCATTGTAAAATTTTAAAGCATTTGGTCTGGATTTCATATAATTCATAACCCAGCTTTTCATCATAACAATGGCTTCCGTCTTATTGTTTGATTTTCGCATTATCTGCTCAAGCTTAGGATTTTCGTATAAAAGCTGCTTTAAAATCTTATGTGATTTAACGTTTATAGCAATTTGTTCGAGTTCTTTAATTTTATCCATTTTAGATTTAGTTATTTGTTATTTTACAAATATACGAAAATTTTTTGAAATAATGAAGAAACTAATGGATTATTGATGATTTACATAAAAAAATTTAGATGTTCAGTGATTAATTGTTTTATGGAATTGTGGAATGATGTTATTTAACTCATCCGATGACCTGGAGTCATCGGATGAGTATCAGGAAATTTCTGCTTTTAGGTTGATAAGAAGTCAACAAGTAACTTATTTAGTCCTTGCAAACACTATTTATGTCCGAGAATATTTTTATGTTTATACTTGATGATATATTTTTTTCGTACCGGAGTTGAATGTTTTGCTAAATTTTTTCTGCTTGTTGATGTCTTTTTAAAATTGGATTTTTTTTTGTAATCAGGAATAAGACCTCCGCAGGAATTTTTTGATCCCGAACATGAAATTAAAATACCGGCTGAAAATATTGTAATTATAATTAAAGCTAACAGTTTCTTAATCAGTTTCATATAAAACAGTTTTTTTATAAGATTGAGTAAAATATTTTTATGTGGTAAAAATACTTAAAAATTTGTATTTAGCAAAAAGTTGAATAATTTTTTATTTTAAATATTAAGATATAAAATGCTTTTTATGATTCAGTAAAGATTATTTTTTTATAAACTTAGCTATATAATTATATTTTCCATCATTGATTTTAATAATAAACAATCCCTTATGCAGGTTTATTGTATTTATCCTGAAACTGTTTTTACCGGTAATTTTTCCTGAAATAACATTTTCGCCCAAAACATTAAATACAGCATAAGTTCCATTTGTTATTTTATGAGATAATTTAACGGTAAAAAAATCAGATACAGGGTTAGGAAACAACAGAATGTTATTATCAGTAATAAAATTATTATTTATGCTTGAAAAGAAATTATAATCATTTTCGAATTTATCTTTAATATAATTGCAATATTCTTTCAGCAATTCAACAGAGGACCAGGGTGTACCATTATAATCTCTTGCCCAGACAAAAGCAATATCTATCTGCTGCACATCTCCCGGTTTAAAAGTAAAAGGACCTGATGATCCAAGCCCTATCTTGTGGGAAGGATTACTCCAAATGGTCTCCTCTGTCCAGTATAGACCATTCTGATTAAACCCTCCAAAAGGTAGCATTCCGTTTGTCCCCCAGTTACATGTATCTGAATCACCCGGTAACATGAACTCACACTCAGGCCCCAAAGCGCCTGAATTAATATGTCCATTACCACCATATAAACACTTGGTATTGTCTTTCCAATAACCCTTCATTAAATTATAATAATCAGAGGCAAAATGAGGTTCACCTTGCACACCGCAAGAACTAGTATAATAAAAAAACCCGGTCATTCCCAGCCTTTCATTATCAATAATTGTATCGCCAAAGTCCAAACCATTAATGCTTACATCACATATTTGCTGGTTATTGATGTCGTATTTCGGGTTATCAATCCCATCATTATCCATAAAGGGTCCTCCTAAAAACAATACACCTTGTGCAGGTGGATGTGCTCCATATGCTTCGGGTTCGCCACTGCCATCTATCTCTAATCCGTTATATACAAAGTAGAAACCTCTTTGAACATCGCATTGAACATAGTCATCCCAGGCATAACCAAGATTAATATCAGTAAAAACACCCATGTAAGTATCGTGATAAGTTGTATCGGAACGGTTTATGATATCATAATGTAAAAATGTAGTATTCCATAAAGCAGAATCATCAGGAGTATCAAAAGCATAAGCCATAGCATGTATCTCAATTCCAAGAGGTAATCCACCGGTTTCGGAATGATAATCTCTTGCATCATTAAAAATGAAAAACAATGCCTGGTCTCCTTTTATCACAGGGTAATCGCCATCCATTGGTTCGTAAATTCCGTCATTATTTTTATCATAATACGGCGCCAATTGTGCAAGCTGACCGGCTGATTCATTACCATTTCCGGGCCAGGTTAATATATTTTCAATTGGTGCGTAACCGCTTTCCCACCAGTGTGCCTTATGATAATTAATTTCTTGTTTTGTTAGCTTCCATATTTTAAACCATTTTGCATCATAAATCGAATCATAAATATTGGAAACGGGACCATGCCAGTAATCTTCACCTATCTGCCTGTATCTCTCACCTGCCAGATGAATATTATCATTTTCATCAAGTCCTCCTATCCAGAATGAGTTTGAGAAAATTGAAGTTTTAGTGCTGCCGTTGGGAACAAAATATTTTGCACCGGTACCACCCGGTAAATCCCAGAAATGGTTACCGAAACAATTGAAACGGGCATTAACATTGTTGATATTTAGTGAATCATAGAAATTAATATTATCAATTTTATAATATAATAATCCATAGTCAAATAAATTATAGATATTGTTAGTATCTTCAGTTATTAAATAGTATCTTTTTTTATATCCTTTATATAAAGTGTAGTATTCATTAAAATTTATTATTATTTCAATAGTGCTATCGTAAATTATATTATTATTTCTATACAGATAAAAAGAGTCTCCATTTGGATCATAATCGTTTAACAAGACATTCGCCGTTGCAAGATAACCCGGCACACAAATAATTGTATCATTTCTCGCTATCGGCGCATTTATATCCATTTGCGGGTTTATGTATAAATATGCCCGGTTGGATAATGAGCTTGTATCTATTGTTTCACAAACTCGGTATTGAAAAACGACTTCAAATAAACTATTGATAGTATATATAATTGTACTATCAGTATAATTAAAATATTCTCCATTCCCCTGTTGAAAAACTTCGGCAATTTTTATTGGATCGCCATCAGGGTCGTAATCATTTAAAAGGACGTTAAATTGGATAGTAGTATTGTATGGATAATTATAAATCACAATACTGCTGTCGTTTACGGCAACTGGTGGATTGTTTTGTGCATTATTATTAATAGTTGCGATACAAAACATTGCTGCAATTAATAAATATTTTATTTTCATTTTTATTGGTTTTTTAATTATGAGACCAGTTTTAAAAGCCATCGGATGACTAATCTTCAAAATTCATCAGAAAAATAGAACTGTGTATCAATTAATTAATAAAGTCATCCGTACGAAGCGAAGCTAGTCCGTATGGATGGCTATCATTTTAATTTTTTCTTTTTAGACCATACTCAATTATAATAAAATAATTTTTTTCATTACTGACATTTTTTTATCCTGAACTTTTAAAAAATAAATTCCTCCGGGGAAATTCGTACAATTGATTTTTAAAACATTATTATTATCTGCTCTGTATTTTATCAGATGGATATTATTACCCATTATATCAAAAACAGATATTTGAACATATTCATTCCAAAATATTTTATTGAATTTAATAAATATTTCGTTGGAAGCAGGGTTTGGAAAAATATTAATGCATTGACTAATATCCATTTCATTAATTCCAGTATTATCAATTACAGTTAATTTAGCAGCATCAGTATATACCGTATCACAATCATTAATAATCCTGCAACTATAATAGCCGGTATCGCTTAATTGGACTGATTCAATTGGATAGATATGAAAATTACCTCCGGGAATGTCAACTCCATTTTTTTGCCATTGATAAAAAAAAGGCAATGTTCCTGTTACTGCTAAATTAAATGTAATATAAGTATTGATATTAGCTGTAATGTCTGTGGGATGTCCGGTAATTTCAGGAGGAGTCATAACCGTAAGCATAAAAATACCACTCATTATTGATCCTCCTTCATTAAAAATTTGGCAATTATACAAACCGGCATCATAAACAGTAACAGGATTTATAATTAGGGTGTTTGTTGTTGCACCCGAAACAGAATCCCCTGTATTAAACCATTGGAAGTTTAATGAAGTTCCGATTACATCCAATTCAATTGAGATTTCACCGCCTGTACAAACAACCGTATCTCCAGGCTTCTGGATTATATATGGAGCAAGACATGTGCCATTATTTGTAAATAATACGTTGCCATTTGCTCCTGCAATATACCCGTTTTGATTATCAATAAAAGTTATACTATATAAAAACTCGTGTACACCTGTACCTGTGTTTTGTTCAACCCAGTTTAAACCTCCATTTGTAGTATGCAAGGCAATTTTTCTGCCACAAACCCAGCCGTTTAAATCATCTGTAAATATTATTGAGTAAAGACGTGGGGAAAAACTTGAAGTGTATTGAATTGTCCATTCATCACCGCCATTTATTGTATTCAAAATATAATCATATCCTGCAATCCAACCCTTATTTTGATCAACAAAGCATACAGAGTTTAAGGGCTTATCTCCAACCGTATCCTGAATTATCCAATTAGTTCCTCCGTCAGAGGTATGCATAATAATCCCGTTGTCACCTACGATCCATCCATTTTCAGTGTCAATAAATTCAATATCATTAAAATCAGTTGTTATACCGGATGATTGTTCAAGCCAATTTTCACCGGAATCAATAGTCTTAAAAATAATACCGGAATTACCTGTTATCCATCCTGTTTCAGGATTAGTAAATGTAATTGCGTTTAAATCTTTATAAGTATAAATATATTTTGTAATCCAGTCAGTTCCACCATTGCTTGTATATAATACTGTACTTGAGTTGCCAATAACCCAACCTGTATTTTCATCAATAAAACAAACATCATTCAAAAACTCTGTGGTATTTGAATTTTGGTCAAACCATGATTCACCTGCATTATCACTAAATACTATAGTCCCATTACTCCCTACTGCATAAACTTTATTTTCATCTGCAACACAAATGCTACTAAGAGCTTCAATAGTACCCGGATAATATTGTTCCCAGACATAACCACCGTCATAAGTATGAAACACTTTCCCGTTTTCACCAACTGCACATCCAAAATTTTCATTGACAAAATATGCAGCATTTATGTCTTCATATCCGCCAAATTGTATTATTGTCCAGTTCTCACCTCCATCTGTTGTAATGAAACATTCATTTTTAGTTAATGCTTTACCATTATTATTGTCAAAGAATTGCACTTTTATTATACTTTTATTTGTATTTAAAAAAACCGTATCCCAATTTTCTCCTCCGTTATTTGTTTTTAATAAAAAACCGTTATAAGCTCCAACCCAACCTTTTAATTCATTAATAAAAAAAATATCATAAAAAAGATTTCCATATTCCACAAATTCCGTTTTAATCCATTCCTGTCCTCCATTAGTGGTTTTTAATAGCTCTGTCTTTCCTGTAATTGCCCATCCTGTATTTTCATCAATAAAAAATAATTTTTTAATACGAGAGGTGCTGTTAGAATTTTGGAAATTCCATACTTGTCCTCCATCCATTGTTTTATAGATACCTCCATAAGAGTTTCCTGTCCAACCTGTATTTTCGTCAATAAAATAAATTGAATAATAATAAGTATAATTATTACTATCTACAATTACTTTATTCCATTCTTCACCACCATTTATAGTTTTGTAAACATTTGAATAATAACCTATAATCCAGCCAAAACTTTCATTAACAAAAAATACATTGGTATGATTATTTGTGTTAAAATAATTTTGTTCCTGCCAGGTAACTCCAGCGTCAATAGTTTTAATAACTAAGCCATCATCTCCAACAGCCCAAGCTTGCTGATCATTTACAAAAAACACATCATTTAAATCAATAAGGGGTATTGATGGATTTACACGTTGCCAAATGGTTTGGGAAATAGAAATATTAACATTTAAGAAACATGCTAATGAAAGAAATAAAATTTTAATTTTTTTCATGATAAGATTATTTTAGGAAAGAAATTGCAATATACAAAATAAATTCAATTTTTGTCAACTATGAATCAGTTAAAGGTTGAATTAAATCAGTTAATGGTAAAGCTGGTTAGCGGTTATGAACTATTTACTGGCTTATACTAATTTCAAGATATTTTATCCAGTTAGAATCAACAGTAGCTTGTTTGTTTTTAACCGCTTACCAGCTTCTTCAAATGCAGTATGAAAAGCAATTAAATATTACATATTATTCCGGACTGAATGACTGAAATTTTTTAATAAACATCAAACATCAAACGTCAAACGTCAAACATCAAACATCAAACGTCAAACGTCAAACATCAAACATCAAACGTCAAACGTCAAACAAATTATCATTGTTATAATTTATATATTATTCCATAAGGTTTTTTAATTTAAAATTTTTCATTTATAATTTAAATTTTTATATATTTGCACAAATTAATGGTGTTTTTATTTCTGCTTCTTAGAAATAAAACATAATAGGGAATCAGGTGAAAGTCCTGAACAGTTCCCGCTGCTGTAAGCTCTTTTCAACTTTTTGAAGTTCTCTTGTCACTGTCTGTTAATTGTTAGATGGGAAGGCATTCAAAAGGGGAGTAAGTCAGAAGACCTGCCATTTTTATTAAAAATTTCAAAGCTTTCGGGTTAAAAGGCAATGAGTAAATTTTTCAAACATAAATTTATTCCGGTTTATTTCCTAAGGTTTTGAATACAGTTGCGAGTTGCGAGTTGCGTGTTTCGAGTTTTTAAACAACCCGTAATAGGTAACCCGCAACTGTTTATTAATTCTCAACGAATTTGGTTTTAATTTTGAACTATATTTAAAACCAACAAAGAATCAAATACAATGTTAATACGTTTTATATTAATATTTTTTGTCGTATTGTTTTCAATACAATTACATTCTCAAAGTAATACAATTGATACGGTTTATCAGTTATCAGAAGTAAATATCAGTGCCGGCAGATTAAATGATTTTTCAACAGGATTGAATATAACCAACATAGATTCTGTTGTAATCGAAAGGCACAGAACATCATCGTTGAGCCAGCTTTTAACCGAACAAACTCCTCTGTATATTAAATCTTATGGGCAAGGCAGTCTTGCTACTATTTCATTCAGGGGAACATCAGCAAGTCAGACAGGTTTTTTCTGGAACGGTTTTGCTATTGACCCGCCTAATATTGCAATTGTTGACCTTTCATTAATTCCTGTATTTTTCTTTAAATCAATTAAAATCCAAAACGGAGGTACAAGCTCCTTATATGGAAGCGGAAATATCGGAGGAAGCATTCATTTGAATAATTCGCCGGTTTTTAGTAAATATACCGGAATTGATGCCGGAGTTTCTTATGGAAGCTTCCAAAAATATTCAGCACAGTTAAAGGCAACATTCTCAAATAAAAATTGGAATTCGTCAACAGGAGTTATTTTTAATAAACAAAAAAATGATTTTCCATTTGAAAATAATGATAAAATTGAATACCAGAAAAATGCTGCATTAACAAATTTTGGAATTATACAGGAATTAAGCAGGCAATTTTCAAACAAACAATATTTGAAAGCAAGTATATGGTTTCAATATGCCAACAGGGAAATACCTCCAACCCTGACAACCGCAAACTTTTCGGCTTATCAGATTGATAAATCTGTTCGCTCTTCGGTTTATTGGTTAAAAAACATTAATAATGGTTTGTTAACTGCAAAAGCAGCTTATTTTTTTGATTACCTGAATTATGTAGATAGTGTTTGTGATATTAATTCAGTAATTAAAACAAACAAATTAATTTCCGAATTTGAGCTAAAGAAAAGTTTTTGGAAAAATTCTGTTGTCAACATAGGAGCAAATTTTACATTTAATAATGCTGATGTACAATATTATAATGGAATTAAACAACAGAACCTGTTTGCAGTTTTTCTTTCTTTTCAGCAAAAGATACCAAAAATAAACTGGTTGTCAAACCTAAATATCAGGCAGGAGTTTATTCAGGGGTATGTTGCACAGCTTAATCCTTCATTGGGATTTGAAGGAAAAATCTGGAAAATTATTTATGGTAAAATTAATATTTCAAGAAATTTCAGGGCACCAACTCTTAACGATCGCTACTGGCAACCCGGCGGTAATGAAAACCTTAAACCCGAAATAAGCTGGAACGAGGAAGCAAGCATTATTTTTAAAATCGAAAATAAAAGTAATAAATTATATTATTCCGAATTTGTATTAACGGCTTACAGTTCATCGGTTGACAACTGGATTATCTGGCATCCCGATAGTGTTTATAATTTCTGGACGCCTGATAACATTCAAAAAGTATGGGCAAGGGGATTTGAATTTTCCGGAAAAACTAAATTAAATTTCAATAATCTTGGAATAAATCTTTCAGAGGGCTACACATATTCAAAATCAACTAATCAAAAAAAATTATCCGGCAATGATAACACTTATAAAAAACAATTAATATATACTCCTTTACATAATTTCTTTGTGCAAATAAGTTTTGATTACAGAACTTTTAGTCTTTCCTATAATCAAAATTATACAGGGAAAAGTTATACAAGCAGGGATAATAAAGACTTTGTCCCTGCTTATTCATTAGGAAATTTCAGCATATCAAAGGAATTTCATTTTAAAAGTAGTGCTTTAAATCTTCAGATTAACATAAATAATCTTTGGAATGTAAATTATCAGGCAATTAAATACAGGCAAATGCCTGGAAGATCAATAAATATATTGTTAAACCTTAAAATTAATTATTATGAAAAAAATGAAAATTACACAGTTATTAATTATCAGTAGTATTTTAATTGCTACAATTACCGGTTGTAAAAAAGATAAAGATGAACCGGCACCAATTCCGCAAATATCCGACAACAGGGTATTTATTGCAAATGAAGGACCGTTTCAGACCGGGACAGGTACTGTAAGTATTTTTTACAGGGACAGTTTAAAAGTTTTGAATAATGTTTTTGAACAAGTAAATGGTGAAGTTTTGGGAAACATTGTTCAGTCAATTGAAGTATTTAATGAAAAGGCGTATATTGTTGTAAATAATGCAAATAAAATTGAAGTTGTTGATGAAAAAGATTTTGTTTCAACAGCTACTATTGAAGGTATAGTTTTGCCGAGATATTTTTTAGGCATTAACAATACTAAAGCTTATGTTACAAGCTGGAATAATGTTGTATCGGTTATAGATTTGAATACTAATACAGAAATAAAAACAATTCCGACAGGAACAGGTCCTGAAAAAATGCTTTTGTCCGGAAACAAAGTTTTTGTATTAAATCAGGGCGGATTTGGTATTGATAGTACAATTACAGTTATTGATACTCAAACAGATAATGTAATAGCAACAATTAATGTTGAAAAAAAGCCAACTGGGATTCAACTTGATATGAACGGCAAAGTTTGGGTTATGTGTTCAGGTAACGGATGGAATGGCTGGCCGCAGCCGGATGATACCGAAGGTCATTTTATTTGTATTAATCCTGATGATTATTCAATTGAAGAGGATTTTGCTTTCCCCACAACATCAGAACATCCCGAAAAACTAATAATAAATAAGAATGAAAATATTTTGTATTATAAATATCCCGGTGGAGTTTATAGCTTTGATATTAATTCAACAGAATTAAATTTAACATTATTGATTGATCGTCCTGCCGGTTTTTATGGTTTGGGATTTGATAATTCAACAGAGTATATTTACGCTACCGACCCACTTGATTTTGTTCAGGACGGATGGTTTTTTAGATATAATGCAGTTACCGGTACTGCTGTTGATTCGTTTAAAGTTGGAATTATTCCGGGTGAGTTTTATTTTAATTAGTGCTATATTTTTTAAAGTTTATGTGTTTGGATTTTAAATATTTTTGCAAAAAAATAGTTATATATTGAATATTATGGTTGAGTATCATTTTAATTCTTACTTTTTAAACTGGATTTATATATTTTTGTAATATGAAAAATCTTTTTTTGATAATATTATTATTTGTTAACTTCCTATCAGAAGCACAAAACTGGCCAAAAATATATGGAGATAATATTTCGGTTTATAGTAATGAAGTATTTGAAACTTATGATTTTGGATATATAATTGTTGGAAATCTTATGGAAGGAGATATTTTAAAACATGGCTGGATAATAAAAACGGATATTAACGGGGAAATCCTGTGGCAGAAATATTTACGTCCGGATGAAATTTTTCCCATGAGTACAATATTTCAGTCAGATAATGGAGACTTTTATATAATCGGAGCAACTGCATTGCTCGATCCATGGTGGGATACATATATCCTAAAACTCAATGCATGTGGTGAAGAACAATGGTGCAAAATATTCCATATACCGCATGATTCGGAATATGGTGTGGATATAAAGAAAATACCCGGAGGTAATGTCATTGCACTTGTCAAGTATCATGGAACAAATTTGCATGATGAACGTATCTGGTTATTCAAGTTAACTACTGATGGGGAACTTATCTGGCAAAAACTCTATGCCCAAAGCGATCCAAAGCTATTTAATGAAGATCCTTATGAAATAATTGTCACGTCTGATACAAATTTTCTGATCACAGGAAAGTGTTATTACCCCCAACCCGGACAGGTAGATCCGGGTTGGATCAGGCCTTACTGGATCAAGGTTGATTCATCCGGTAACGAGTTGTGGGAACTGCCCTGGGGAATTGAAGAGTATTTTTATGGAATTGCATTTTATTCGAAACAAGACCAATACAACAATTACTATTCCGTTGGTAAGCATATTGAAATAGCCGATAAAAATGAAATGGACCATCCTGCATTGTTCAAAATAAGCAACAACGGGGAGCAACTTTATTATAAAGATATTGTCTCTTTTTCAGAATATGGACAGGCATCAACTCTTGATTTCTTAAACGATTCAACGCTCGTAGTTGGTGCAAGCTGGTGCATGAATTTGGATTCCTGTTATAATAATTGTTATTTGCTTGATACACTTGGTAATGTTATTAATGAGCGTACTTTAATAATTGCCCTTAATTGTATTCAAGGTGCAGATATCACCCATGATGGTAAAATTGTAATGACCGGAGGTTTTTGCTTAGACGGCAATTGTGATATTTATTTATGGAAAATTAACAGCAACCTGGAGTTTGATACTTTATACAATGGCCAGTATGAATATGACACGCTCTGTCCTTATCCCATTGCTTCGGATACAATAGATTGTAATTGTACAATTGTAGATATTGAGGAAATAGTAAAACAGGCAGAAAAGGAATTGCAGGGGTGGGTTTATCCTAATCCGGCAACCGATAAATTCCATGTTTCAATAACGAAAGTTTTCGGGATCAGGTTTCAAGTTAGTCCTTGTGTAATTGAAGTATTCGATCTTTTTGGTAGGAAGGTTAAGGAAATAAAGGTTACCAAAGGGCAAACGGAGGTTGAGGTGAATGTGGAGGGCTGGAAGAAGGGATTGTATTTGGTTAGGTTGATATCTGATATTGGAATTGTTGGAAGTGAAAAATTGCTGGTAAATTAAAATATAATGAAAAATAAAGTTGATTGCACATGGCTTGGTGAAATGGCATTTGAAGCTAATGTTAATGATTTTAAAATAAGAATTGATGCTGAAGAAAAGGTTGGTGGCAAAAACACAGGTCCGCGTCCCAAACCTTTAACACTTGCTTCTTTGGGAGGTTGTACAGGAATGGATGTTATTTCAATATTAGCCAAAATGCGTGTAAAACCCGATTATTTTAATGTTTCGGTTGACGGGGAATTAACAGAGGAACATCCGAAATATTATTACAAAATCCATATTACATATACTTTTAAAGGTGATAATTTGCCTTTGGATAAAATTAAAAAAGCAATTAATCTTTCGCAGGATAAATATTGCGGTGTAAGTGAACTTATAAAGAAAAGTGCTGAAATTACTCATGAAATTGTAATTCTCAAGTAAATTCATAAACATTCCATTTCTATAATATTTTCAGATGGACATAATTTATTTTTTCCGACTATCTTTCAACAAGAGAAATGGAATGTTTTGTATAAACTATCGGACTTTATGGACTGACACTAATTATCAATCACATCCCTGATAACCTGAATCAATTCACTGATTACCATTGCTGTTGCACCCCAGATTATTGAATCTTCAATAAAAAAGCAAGGAACGTTAATCTTAATATTTTCACTGTTTATTACTTGCTTTTCGCAGATTTTGTTTTTATCAAGAAGGTCGGATAAATTGATTTGAAAAATTTCATCCACTTCTTTTTTGTCTGCAACAAAATGAGGAATTTTTTTAGTATATCCTAATACAGGAAGTACTAAAAAAAGGCTTGGAGGTATAAATAATTCTGAAATATTACCGATAATATTGATTTTTGAAATATCAATACCGATTTCCTCTTTTGTTTCTCTTAAGGCAGTTTCAGTAAGGTTATTATCGGGTTTTTCAAATTGTCCGCCGGGAAATGAAATTTGTCCGCTGTGAATACCATTATATTTAGCACGCCGGATAAGTACTGTTTTAACCGAATTGTTGCAGGGATAAAAAAGTATCAGTATGCTGCTTTTCTTAATTTTATAATTATCCGGTAAATTTTTCAGATATTCCGACCTTGTAGGCGGCGCCATTAGCAACTGTGCTTCCTTGCCGGGTAAAGGCATTGAAATTCTTCCTTTTAAAGCTGTTATGAATTTATTGAAATCAAGCATATGTGAAAAGATAAAAGACATCCATACGGACTCCCGTTGGTCGAAAGTAAAAATATAAAAGTAAATGAGACTAAAATTATAAAAAAATTTAACGTTTTTGGTAAAATTAATTTTTTTTAAGAAATTTATTGTAATTTTAACAACTTATTTTTGTTTCATTAATTTGTTAAAAAATGGTTAAAGAAAAAGTTCAGGTTTTAAAAGACACAAAGGAAGATTTATCTGAAATTAAAGAACTTATTCTTTATAATGATGATTTTAATTCTTTTGATTTTGTTATTGAAACATTAATTGACGTATGTGAACTTGATTCTCATCAGGCAGAACAATGTACTTTGATTGTTCATTATAAAGGAAAATGTGCCGTGAAATCAGGAACACATTATGAACTTAAACCGGTTTATGATGAAATGACCAACAGAAATTTGACTGTTTCTATAGAATAATTAATGATGTTAAATTTATGTTACTTAGTGTGTTGACAGGTAGTATTATTAAATGTTAAAAGTTACATGTTATTCAGCAATCGCTTACTAATTGTGGATTTGCTAAATAACTTTGTTTTTTAGCAAAGTTTTCAGGATAATAATATATAACAAATAACGTATAACTATAATAAATGGAAATTCTTAATAAAATATTAAAATAAAATGACCTGGACCGTTATAGCCGTATTGATTGTTGTCGGATTGATTTTTATAATCCTTGAAATATTAGTGATTCCCGGACATGCAGTATTCGGGATATTGGGATTTATTATGATGACTATTGGAATATGGCAGGCATATTCGGTTTACGGAAGCACTGCAGGGCATTATACTTTGGCAGCTACAGGATTACTGACAATTATAACACTTTGTTTTTCACTTAGATCAAAAACATGGAAGAAAATAATGCTAAAATCCGAAGTAAAAAGTAAAGTTAATGTAATAGACGAAAAAAAATTAAAAGTAGGGGATACCGGTAAGACTGTGTCAAAATTGTCTACTGTCGGAAAAGCACTTATTAATGGAGAATTTTACGAAGTTCATACACTTGGAGATTTTATTGATCAGGAAACAGAAATTGTTGTTGTAAAAATAAATTTTAATAAAATTATTGTTAAACCTAAAATATAAATATTATGGAAGCAAATGTATTAGTTATTATCGCCATAGGCATAGGTTGTTTATTTGGCTTGTGGATAATTTTTTATTTTATCCCTGTAGGATTATGGTTTACCGCACTGGTATCCGGAGTAAAAATCTCTTTATTGCAGTTAGTGCTTATGCGATGGAGAAAAGTTCCTCCTTCTGTTATAGTTACCAGTTTGATTGCAGCTACCAAAGCCGGCTTAAAATTAAACAGGAACGAAATGGAGGCACACTATTTAGCAGGAGGTCATGTAAAATCAGTTGTAAATGCACTTATTTCGGCTGAAAAGGCAAACATAGAACTTGATTTTAAAGTTGCAACTGCAATTGACCTTGCAGGCAGGGATGTATTGGAAGCAGTTCAAATGTCGGTAAATCCAAAGGTTATTGATACGCCCCCGGTTACTGCTGTTGCAAAAGATGGGATTCAGTTGATTTCAAAAGCACGTGTTACAGTTCGTGCAAATATCAAGCAATTGGTTGGTGGTGCAGGTGAGGAGACAGTTCTTGCAAGGGTTGGCGAAGGTGTGGTTTCGTCAATCGGTTCTGCTGATTCTCATAAATCTGTTTTGGAAAATCCTGATTCAATATCAAGAGTTGTTTTAGAGAAGGGGCTGGATTCAGGAACGGCATTTGAAATACTTTCAATTGATATTGCTGATATTGATATTGGCAAAAATATTGGTGCTGTGTTACAAATGGACCAGGCAAATGCTGACAAAAACATTGCACAGGCAAGAGCAGAAGAGCGCCGTGCTATGGCTGTTGCAGTAGAGCAGGAAATGAAAGCAAAAGCACAGGAAGCCCGTGCAAATGTTATTCAGGCAGAAGCTGAAATTCCGAAAGCTATAGCTGAAGCATTCAGAGAAGGTAATTTAGGAATTATGGATTATTATAAATTCCAGAATATTCAAGCCGATACAAAAATGCGTGATTCAATAGCTGAAACGCCTATTTCAAAGCCAAAAGAGAAAAATAAGGGATGATATAAGTAAAAAGTAGTTATACTAAAAGAAAAAGATTCAGAATAACCAACGGGTTAACCCGTTGGTTATCAAAAAGCGTTTATGTTTTTGAAAATATAAACGCTTTTTTATTTTATTTCTTAAAAATATTTTTTATTTTAGCATTATATATAAAATGCCGGTTAATGATTAGTGAAGAAACTAAAATTCAGATTAATTCAAAATATCTTGAATTAATTGATAAATGTAAGCCCTTAATGAAAAGGGGTGATATAAGTTTGGTTAACCGTGCCTATGAAATTGCATATAATGCCGAAATTGAAAATTATGCAAATACAGGAGAGTTTAATATTTGTCATAATATTGATGTAGCTAAAATTTGTGTTGACCAGATTGGCTTAGGTATTACTTCTATTATTTGTGCTTTATTATATCATGTTGTTAAATTCAAATATCTTACATTAGAAGAAATTGAAAATCAGTTCGGAAAATCAGTTGCTGTGATTATTGAGGACATTGCTAAAGTTTCAGAATTAAGCACAGAAAAAATTTCCCTGCAATCTGAAAATTTCAGAAAACTCTTTCTTACTCTAATTAATGACATCAGGGTAATCCTGATTAAGCTTGCCCATCGGCTTAATGATATGCGAAATATTAATTCATTTTCTAAGGAAAAGCAACAAAAATTCTCTTCTGAGGTTTCATATTTATATATTCCAATAGCCCACCGCCTTGGTTTGTATAATATTAAGTCGGAGCTGGAGGAGCTGTTAATGAAATACGAAAACCCTGAAATCTATAATGAGGTATCAAAAAATCTTCAGGCAACAAAATCCAAACGAAATGTTTTTATACAGGAATTTATTGACCCGATTCAACGTAAACTGATCCTTCAAAAAATAGACTGTGATATTATCGGGCGTCCGAAATCCATCCATAGTATATGGAATAAGATGAAAAAGCAAAATCTGGAATTTGAACAGGTTTTTGATCTTTTTGCAATCAGGATAATTAGCAATAGTAAATTAAAAAATGAAAAATTAGACTGCTGGCGGATTTATTCAATTGTAACTGATATTTTCCAGCCAAATCCAAAACGGCTTCGTGACTGGATAACAACTCCTAAAGCAAGTGGTTATGAATCATTACATACAACTGTGCTTGGTCAGAACAAAAAATGGGTTGAAGTTCAGATAAGAACCAAACGAATGGATGAGGTTGCAGAGAAAGGCAGGGCAGCTCACTGGATATACAAAGGGCTTGATAAGAAAAAAGATAGCGAGGAATGGTTAAATCAAATCAGGGATATTTTGGAAAATCCTGAACAAATTAACTTTGATATTGAAGCAGGTAGGAAAAAAGACAGTCCGAATGATAAAGTTTATATTTTCACTCCAAATGGCGACCTTAAAAAATTAGAATACGGTTCGACCGTGCTGGACTTTGCATACGAAATACATACTGATGTCGGCTCTAAATGCAGCGGTGCTAAAGTTAATAATAGATTAGTCCAGATTAAACATGTGCTTCAAAACGGAGATAAAGTTGAAATTATTACAACTAAAAATCAAAAACCAAAGCTTGACTGGTTGAATTTAGTTGTTACTAATAAAGCAAAAAGTAGGATCAAACGTTCATTGCTGGAAGATAAATATAAAGAAGCAGATAATGGAAATCAGATTTTAAGACGAAAATTGAAAAACTGGAAAATACCTTTTAATGATGAGTCAATTGACAAGTTGATAAAACATTATAAATTTAAATCGTCGGTTGATCTGTATTATTCCATTGCAGTTGAGAAAGTGAATTTAGCAGAAGTAAAAAAGCTTTTAGTTGAAAAGGCCGGTAATGCTTTACCGAAAAAAAATGGTGAGAGTAAAACTATTGCCTATGAAGAAATAAGCAAACAGCTTGAAAAATCTGAGGAAGAGTTTTTAGAAATTGATGATAAAATAAAAAATATCACCTATAGTTTAGCCAAGTGCTGTAATCCAATATCGGGAGATGCTGTTTTTGGATTTATTACTGTTGGCAAAGGAATTACAATCCACAGAGTAAACTGCCCTAATGCAGCACAAATGCTTTCAAAATATGATTACCGTATAATTGATGTAAAATGGAAAGATGCGGATCAGATACATTTCCAAACAATTATAAAAGTAACAGGTGTTGATGAAATTGGTTTGTTAAAGCAAATTTCAAAAGTAATTTCAAACGACCTGAAAGTTAATATGATGTCAATTTCTGCTGATTCAAAAAACGGAATGTTTGAAGGGAAAATTAAAGTTAGTGTAAAAGACACCAAGCATTTGGATGAGTTGCTGTTTAAATTGGTAAAAATTAAAGGAGTTAATAAAGCTACAAGGATTGATAGTTTGAATAAATATCAAAAATAACAAATGACAAGCACCAAGTTTTGGTGCTTTAATTCGTAATTTGTTTGACTTTATGGACTAACTAAATAGTTGAATGGTTTAACATTCCATTTCTATAATATTTTCATAGGAACATAATTTGAATTTTTATACAATCCTTACCCATATTATGTATTTTTAAAATCGAATTTTATGAAAACAAAAATTCTTCTTTCAATTTTGGCAGTTGGGTTTTTTGTAAATGCCTTTAGCCAAAAACCCACAATGGAATTAACTTTCACAGCAGAAAACAACGGGCAGTATGTTCCTTTGGACAGTATCTTTATCAAGAACCTGACGCAAGGTGGAGATACAATGCTTTATGCACCTGATACTACACTGCTATTGGAATATATTGTTGGTATTACTAATAATGATGGAGTAGAGAAAAACAGCTTTTTTGTTTCGCAGAATTATCCCAATCCTTTTGAAGGAAAAACAACAGTTAATTTGTATTTACCGGAAAAAGAACATATTAGAATCACTATTCGGGATATTGTAGGCAGAGAAGTAGCTTTTTTTGAGAATACTTTAATTTCCGGCAATCATTCATTCACCTTTTATATAGGGAAAGAAAAGTATTATTTGTTTACTGCAAAAGGAAACAGTGTAAGTAAAACAATTAAAATGGTAAATATAAATAGCAATAATAAAATACAATGCAAATTAGTTTATAATGGTTTTGATAACAATATTATTAGTTTTAAATCTCAAAAAGCTATTAATAATTTTGTATTTAATCCTGGTGATGATTTACAGTATATTGGTTATGCAAAAACAATTGAAGGAATTGCAGGAAGCGATGTGATTGAGGATGCTCCGCAGAATAATAAAATTTATATATTTGAGATAATTGAAGGGATACCATGCCCGGGTATACCAACAGTTACCGATGAAGACGGTAATGTTTATAACACTGTTTTAATAGGTAATCAATGCTGGTTAAAAGAAAACCTTAATGTTGGAACACGTATTAATGGTTCTCAAAATATGAGTAATAACGGAACTATTGAAAAATTCTGTTATGATGACAACGAAGCTAATTGTGATGAATATGGAGCTTTATACCAATGGAACGAAATGATGCAATATACAACCCAACAAGGCACACAGGGTATTTGCCCAAATGGGTGGCATCTGCCGAGTTATGATGAATGGACAACTCTAACTGATTTTCTTGGAGGAAGTAGTGTAGCAGGTGGAAAAATGAAAGAAGTCGGCACAGCACATTGGAAATCACCGAATACAGGAGCAACAAATTCCAGTGGGTTCACAGGTCTACCCGGGGGCAACCGCCACTCCCTCACTGGTTCGTTCCACAGCCTCATCTTCTACGGCCAATTCTGGTCGTCGAGCGAGAGCAGTAGTTCGACCGCTTGGCACCGGATGCTCTACTACAATGGCGATGGCGTCTACAGTGGAGGCCGAGATAAGGGCTACGGTTACTCCGTCCGTTGCCTCAAGGACTGAGTGTTGACCACTTGACAAGTAAAGTTTGTGAATAGGCAAGTGTCATCCCGAATCTCCCGCTTTAGCGGGGGTGAGGGAACTCCATCGTCCTGCACCTCTGTCGGCAAAGTACTTCATCCATCGTCCTGCACCTCTGCCGGTAAAATTGCCTTGTAAGCATATTGCAGAAAAGCTAACAAAGCACTTTGCCGGCGTTTTACAATAAAATTAGCAGAGTGTTTGGTTGGCGTTATGTATGTCGTTGTCTAAATCCTCCAGATTTTTTAAAATCTGGAGAATTTTCTATAAAAAAGGCTGGCGTATAGAAAAGAAAGATTCTTTAATTGCTAATACCAACCCCCAATTAAAATCTCGTGCTTAAAAAATCCCTTAAATGTATGTGTTCAATACCTTCAATATTTCCCCCGGATGGTTCATCCATGCTTATTACCATCTTTCTATGATTGTCCTTTATTTTCAAAAGGTTGCCAAACTCCCTTTCGCGGGTTTTGTTATCGGGGATTAAATAAGCACACTGAATATAAATTCTTTTACCGGGTTTTTCCGATACAAAGTCAATTTTTTTATCACCAAGTTGGCCTATTGTTATTTTAAATTCTTGTTCCAAAATATGTTTAAATACCACGTTTTCTATGAGTTTGTTGATATGCATCGGTTGATACCCAAGCCATGCATTTCGTAAACCAAGGTCTTCAAAATAGTATTTTTCATTGATTTCAAAAATTCTTTTTCCCTGAAGGTCAAAACGCCGGGCTTTGATAAGATAATAGGAATCCAAAATGTAGGAGAGGTAATTTGAGATAATGGAAGAAGAAATTTTTTGTCCCTGTGATTTCAGGAATTTGCTTATACTGGTGGCAGAAAACAAACTGCCTGTATTATCAGCGAGGTAACGTATTAAATTTTCAAGTACTGAAACATTTC
Source organism: Bacteroidota bacterium (assembly GCA_030622635.1). GTDB lineage: Bacteria > Bacteroidota > Bacteroidia > Bacteroidales > JADFUO01 > JADFUO01. The sequence goes on along the minus strand of JAUXFX010000007.1, from coordinate 8,930 downwards.
TTATTTGATGTCTTTTAATAACATCTTTAAGCAATACCGTGGAATTTATTGATTTTAAATAATCAAAAGCAGTATTTTCTTCCAATGGTATGTTTCTTAAATTTGGAAGACCGCCGTATTTTAAGTATTTAAACAGGCTTTCATTTACATTATCTAAAGAATGAAACTCGAGAAATTCAAGATAACTCAGTCCGTGTATTTGTATCTCAACATAACGGCCACTCAAACGGTCAGCCAGTTCGCCTGTTAGGATTTCTGCATTACTGCCCGTGCACCAGATATCAGCTATTCCTTCATTTAAAATGCTGCGAAGAACTTTCTCAAATTCAAATATTTCCTGCACTTCATCAATAAAAATATATGCACGTTTCTTATTATTGATTTTTTCTGACAGGTAGTTCATTAAATCTTCAGCATTCTTTATAAAATCAAAAGCCATTAATTCCTTATCAATAAATATGATTTGTGCCAGGGGATGAATCTCAAGTATTTCGTCCATAACCTGCAACATCATATAACTTTTACCTGTACGCCTTTGACCAGTAAAGACTTTTATCAGGTTTTTATCCACAAAAGAGAGAGCTTTCTGTAAGTAATACTGGCGCTTTATGTACTCTTTATTATGTAAAATCACATCTTTTTAGTTTAATTATAATTAATTTATGATGCAAATATACAATATTTATTAACTATACTTAAATCAATATTAAAAAATATATTATGAATTAACTATACTTTACATGAAATTGGGTTTTATGAGATATTAATCTTGCCATTAGACGTGAGAAACAAATTAAAGGTTGGCGTAGAGAAAAGAAAGATGCCTTAATTGTAAAATTTAATCCCCAATTAAAATTTCTTAATGATAAGGTAAGAAGTTTGTAAATAGGCAAGTGTCATCCCGAATCTCCCGCTTTAGCGGGGGTGAGGGACCTCCATCGTCCTGCACTGCTGCTGCCAAAATACCTTGTCAATATATTACAGAAAAGTTAACAAAGCACTTTGCCGGCGTTTTACAAGGAAGTTGACAAAGTGCTTGATTGACAGATGATATTTGCTGGCGAATTTCCAGGTCGTTGGCAGGTAGTACTTGCCAGCTTATACCAAACTGCCGGGAGGTCCTTCCTCCCTCGCCTCGTTTCAAACGAGGCGAGGTCGTCCATGCGGATTCATTTCAATCATCAGGATGACACTTGAAAGTAATTAACTTTATCCGGATAACTGTTTCAAAAATGTAATGTTTTTGATGCGAAATAATTTTCAATAACTTTCTATTAATCTCCTATTTTAAATTCAAAATTGAAAAGAACAAAAAAATAATTATTTTTGCTGTAAAATTATTTGATAATTATGGCATTAATAAAATCAATCTCAGGTATAAGAGGAACAATAGGAGGGAAGCCCGGCGAAGGTTTAAGTCCTATTGACATTGTTAAGTTCACCGCTGCATTTATTATTTTTTTAAAAAAGCATTCGGGAAAAGAAAAATTAAAAATAATTTTAGGAAGAGATGCAAGGATTTCTGGTGAAATGGTGAACAACCTTGTTTCAGGTACTTTATTGAGTATGGGAGCGGATGTTCTTGATTTAGGACTTTCAACAACACCAACCGTTGAGATTGCTGTTACTGATGCTAATGCTGATGGTGGAATAATTCTAACAGCAAGCCATAATCCAAAACAATGGAACGCATTAAAATTATTCAATGACAAAGGAGAATTTATTTCAGCAGATGACGGGGCAGAAGTATTGAAAATTGCTGAAAAACAAGCCTTTAATTTCAGTGAAGTTGATAATATCGGGACTTACACAACTGATGATTCTTATATAAAAAAGCATATTGATAAAATTATTAATTTACCGTTGGTTGATGTTGAGGTAATTAAAAAAGCAAATTTTAGCATAGCTATTGATTGTGTTAATTCAACCGGTGGTATTTCAATTCCTCCGTTGCTTAAAGCCCTTGGCATTGAAAAAATACACGAACTTTATTGCGAGCCGAACGGTTGTTTTCCTCATAATCCCGAACCTTTGCCGGAAAATCTGAATGAAATTTCCGAATTAGTTGTGAATAAAAAGGCAGATATCGGCTTTGTTGTAGACCCTGATGTTGATCGTTTGGCAATTGTTTGCGAAGACGGAACAATGTTCGGTGAAGAATATACTCTTGTTGCAGTTGCTGATTATATACTGAAAAATAAAGTTGGGAATACAGTTTCAAATTTATCATCAACAGGAGCTTTACGCGATATTACCGAGAAAGCCGGTGGAAATTATTTTGCTTCAGCAGTTGGTGAGGTTAATGTTGTTGAAAAAATGAAGGAGAAAAATGCAGTTATCGGCGGAGAAGGAAATGGCGGCGTTATTTATCCGGATATACATTACGGCAGGGATGCTTTGGTTGGAATAGCTTTATTTTTAACACACTTGGCAAAATCAGGTTTAAGTTGTTCGGCTCTCAGAAAAACCTATCCGAATTATTTTATATCAAAAAATAAAATTCAATTAAGTCGTAAAATCAATGTTGATGACTTGCTTTTAAAAATTCAAAATTTATATAAAGAAAAAAATATTAACACGATTGACGGTGTAAAAATTGAATTTGAAAAAAATTGGGTACATCTCAGAAAATCAAATACTGAGCCGATAATCCGTATTTTTTCTGAAAGCACTTCTGAAGAAAATGCTCAAACATTATCAAATCAAATAATAAAAGAAATTAACAAAATTGTAAGATCCGGAAGGAAGAAAAAATCAAGAAAAGCAGTTAAATACAAACCGTTTGTTTTAAAACTTACTGCAAAGCAAAAAAAATCTATTGAAAATTACTGCCGGGCAAGAAAAACCACCCCACTGAAACTTATTAAAAAAGTAATACGCCCTTATTTAAACAGGTTTGAGAAAAATGTACCTGACGAATACTATGTTACTGAAAATCAGTTGAATCTTTTTGAGGAAGAAAAAAACTGATAAAACATTCCATTTCTTTTATAGATAGATGGGTGAGAAAATTAAAATAATTCCTGCTATGGGTTTTATAGAAATGGAATGTTTAAGTTATTTTTAAGAAATTTTCCCTTATTTTCTTGACTTCAATCCAATTTCTTATTATTTTTATCAAATTAAATAAGATTATTGAGTCTGATCTAAAAAGTAAAAAATTAAAATGATAGCCATCGGATGAATTAATTAATTAATTGATACACAGTTCAATTTTTTTGACGGATTTTGAAGATTAGTCATCCGATGGCTTTTTAAACTGTACTCATTATTAAATATTCACTAAAACTTAAAGCCATGAAAATCAAAATTTTTACCACAATCTTAATTTCGATTTTTTTCAATTTAATTTTATTTGCAGGTGAAGTATCTGTAGATAAAGCAAGGCAAGTTGCAAAAAATCTTTATTTTCAAAAATCTGACGTTAATTATAATGATATTAGATTTATTGAGGATTTTACGATTTATGATAGTAAAACTCCGGTTTATTATGTTTTTAATATATCAAATGAAAATGGTTTTGTAATTGTATCTGCCGAAGACCATGTGTTGCCTATACTCGGATATTCATTTGAAGGTAATTATTATGAAAATAATCAGCCACCTCAATTCATTTTCTGGATGCAGAATTACAAAGAACAGATATTATTTGTAAAAGAAAATAATCTTCCTGCATCAGAAGAGATAATTTCTGTGTGGGAAAAATATGAAACAAGAACAGAAAAAGATAATGGTTTTTATGAGAACAGGACAGTTGTTGGTCCGCTTTTAGCTGATATTAAATGGGATCAGGGTTGTCTTTATAATGATTCTTGTCCGCCGGATGCAGCCGGACCATGCGGACATGCTTATGCAGGTTGTGTTGCAACAGCTACAGGAATGATAATGAAATATCATCATCATCCACATCAGGGTGTTGGTTCAAATAGTTATTTTCATGCAACCTATGGAACTTTATCTGCAGATTTTGGTTCTACAACTTATGACTGGGCGAATATGCCGGTTTCAGGAAGTAATGAAGATGTTGCTCTGTTATTATATCATGTGGGAGTTTCAGTTGATATGAATTATGGACCTACCGGATCAAGTGCCAGTACTTCGGCTGCTGTAACTTCATTAAAAACATATTTTGAATATAAACCAAGTGCTTTTTATGACCAAAAAGTTAATTATACTAATACTGTTTGGAATAATATGTTAATTACAGAGTTGGATAATGACAGGCCATTGCTATACAGGGGATATGGAACCGGTGGACATGCTTTTGTTTGTGATGGTTATGATGATGATTATCAAAGTACAGGAACTTTGTATTTTCATTTTAACTGGGGCTGGAGCGGATCTCATAATGGGTATTACCAGCTTACAAATCTTAATCCCGGTTCTCATAATTTCACTAATGATCAGGCAGCAGGTTTTGGGATTGAACCTAAAACCACCATTGTTCCATACAGTGATTTTAGTTCCGATGGGAATTGCCCTTGTGTAGGAAATACTGTAAATTTCCTTGACCAGTCAACGAACGGACCAAGTAGCTGGAGCTGGACTTTTCCAAGCGGATCACCTGCTTCATCAACAAATGAAAATCCTTCAATTATATATAACACAGCGGGAATCTATGATGTTACCCTGACAGCATCTAATGTCTCAGGAACAGGTAATACACAGACAAGAACAAATTACATTAATGTTTATAATAGCCCGGCAGCACCTTCCTGTACCCTATCTACTCAAACTCTGGGAAATTACTGGTATGGAATATTGAATGTAACCCTGAACAATCTTGATCATTCAACAGGAGATGCATATTCGGATGGAGGTTGTATGGATTTTACATGCCGGTATTCAACTACATTAACACCCGGAAATACATACTCAATGGAGATAACCGTCAGGGTTGGAACATCCGGCAATGCTCATACTAACGCTTATATTGATTTTAATAATGATGGTGATTTTGATGATACGGGCGAACTTATAATAAATGATGTGATCAGTACTACAGCAAGTTCTGCGAACACTTTTACAAGTTCAATTGTGATGCCTTCAAATCCCACAGTAAACCAACTGATTAGAATGAGGGTTATTAGTGATTATGCAACTATTTCGGGTCCATGCAGCAATCCTCATATTGGACAATCGGAAGATTATGGAGTATTTTTTGAAGCACCACCTCTTGCACCTAATGCAACTGCAGCAACCAATATTCAGCAAACAAGCTTTGATGCTAACTGGGATGCTTCTTCAGGTGCCGACGGATATTATCTTGATGTCGCTACTGATAATGGATTTACAAATTTTGTAACAGGATACAATAATCTGAATGTTGGAAACGTAACTACATATAATGTTACGGGTTTAAGTGTAAATACAGATTATTATTATCGTGTAAGAGCATTTAATTCTTATGGTACAAGTGGTAACTCAAATGTTATAAGTTTGACTACCTTACCTAATGCACCTTCTGCCCCAAATGCAACAGCAGCAACCAACATACAGCAAACAAGCTTTGACGCTAACTGGGATACTTCTTCCGGTGCAGACGGATATTATCTTGATGTAGCTACTGACAATGGTTTCACAAGTTTTGTAACCGGATACGATAATCTTAATGTTGGAAATGTAACAACTTATAATGTTTCCGGCTTAACTGCAAATACTGATTACTATTACAGAGTACGTGCTTTTAATACCGGTGGAACAAGCGGTAATTCAAATGTAATTAGTTTAACAACATTGGTTGATCCGCCACTTGCCCCTAATGCAACAGCAGCTACAAATATTCAGCAGACAAGTTTTGATGCCAACTGGGATGCTTCTACAGGTGCAGACGGATATTATCTTGACGTTGCAACCGACAACGGTTTTACAAGTTTTGTAAGCGGTTATGATAATCTTAATGTTGGAAATGTAACCACTTATAATGTTTCGGGTTTAACTGCAAATACTGATTATTATTACAGAGTACGTGCTTTTAATACAGGCGGTACAAGTGGTAACTCCAATGTAATCAGCTTAACAACTTTGCCGAATGAACCTTCGGCACCAAATGCGACATCAGCGACTAATGTTCAGCAAACAAGCTTTGATGCCAACTGGGATGCAGCAACAGGTGCCGATGGATATTATTTAGATGTAGCAACAGATAATGGTTTTACAAGTTTTGTGAGCGGATATGAAAATCTTAATGTTGGAAATGTTACTACTTATAATGTTTCCGGCTTGAGTGCTAATACTGATTATTATTACAGAGTACGTGCTTTTAACACAGGTGGAACAAGCGGTAATTCAAATGTGATAAGTGTTACAACTTTACCTGAAATTCCTCCAGCACCAAATGCAACTGCTGCAACAAATATTCAACAAACATTTTTTGAAGCCAACTGGGATGCTTCAGCAGGTGCTGACGGATATTATCTTGATGTTGCAACAGATAATGGTTTTACAAGTTTTGTAAGTGGTTACGATAATCTTAATGTTGGGAATGTTACTACTTATACTGTATCTGGTTTAGCCGCCAATACTGAATACTTTTATCGTGTCAGGGCATTTAATACAGGAGGAACAAGTGGAAATTCAAATGTAATTAGTGTTACAACCTTACCTTATGACCCGAGTGCTCCAATTGCAAATCCGGCTACAAATGTTCAGCAAACAAGCTTTGATGCAAATTGGGAACCTGTTCCTGATGCCATAACATATTATCTTGATGTTGCTTATGATATTGATTTTACAAATTTTGTTTACGGATATGAAAATTTAAATGTCGGTAATGTAACTACTTATAATGTATCATACTTAACAGCAAACACAGATTATTATTATAGGGTAAGGGCTGAAAATACCGTCGGCGTAATAAGCGGAAATTCAAATATTATTTTTGTTACAACTTTGCCTTATCCTCCTTTGCCACCACAAGTTACTAATGCAACAAATATAACTGAAACAAGCTTTGATGCAAACTGGGAAGAATCAGGTGATTCCGACGGTTATCGCCTTGATGTAGCTTTAGATGATGCCTTTACAAACTTCGTTTCTGGTTATGAAAATCTGGATGTAGGTAATGTAACAACATATAATGTTTCAGGATTAAATCCGGGCATCATGTATTATTATTGTGTGAGAGCATATAATATCGGTGGAACAAGCGGGAACTCAAATACTATAAGTGTTACCACTTTATACACTGGAATTGATGATCTGCAAAATACTCCAATTGTTAAAATTTTCAGTATAAAAAATATTATTTACATAAATATTAAAGGTTTGGAAAAAATTGAAGGGCAGGTAAATATTTATAATATTAATGGAGAACCTATTATAAGTAAAAAATTAAAAAATTCCACAATCAACAGCATTCATGTAATTGTTGCAAATTCAGTTTATATTGTTAAAATTATATTGAATAACAGGATTTATACGAAAAAGCTTTTTGTTTCTGGAAGATAATAAAGAACTGTCCTTTATGCGAAGTGTTCGGGAGTTAAATCCTGTGAAATGCTTCGCTTCAACTTAGTTGAATTTTATAGGACAGGTGACTTAATGGATAGATGGATTAAACATTCCATTTCTTGCTATTTTAGATTGAAAGAAGTTTAAAATTAAGTCATAGTTAAGTGTTTTAGAAATGGAATGTTTTTGATGCCAAACAATTTTTTATAATAAATAATCCGGTAAGCGGTTTGAAACCGCTAACCAGCTTTTCCATGTCTGAATTTTGATTGACAGCCTCCGGTATATCATTCCATTACTCCAACATTCCAGCATTCCAATATTCCAATATTCCAACATTCCTTCATTCCATCTTTCCCTCTGATTTTTCAAGAGAACTTATATACGGGGTTCTGTTAATAATTGAGCGTCCTAAAGTAATTTCATCTGTATATTCCAATTCATCACCAATTGCAACACCCCGTGCGATTGTAGTGATACTAATGTTAAAATCTTTGATTTTTTTATAAATATAAAAAATTGTTGTATCGCCTTCAATGGTGGTGGAAAGAGCCATAATAATTTCATTAATATTTCCCTGAGCCACCTTATTTGTGAGTGATTTAATATTAAGATCATTAGGACCAATGCCATCCATAGGTGAGATAATACCACCCAAAATATGATAAATTCCTTTGTATTGGGCAGTGTTTTCAATTGCCATTACATCTCTTATATCTTCAACAATACAGATTATTGAATGGTCGCGTTTTGGGTTGGCACAGATTTCACAAATATCCGAATCAGAAATATTATGGCAGTTTTTACAAAATTTTATCTCATTCCGCATTCTTAAAATACTATTACTTAAAGCCTCAACCCCTGACAAATCCTGCTTTATCAGATGAAGTGTAAGACGTAAAGCTGTTTTTTTACCGATGCCCGGCAGTTTTGCCAGTTCATTAACCGTGTTTTCAACCAATTTTGATGAGTAAGAGTTCATATTAGCGTCAGTTTGAAATACAAAAGTAAAAAGAATTCTGTGAGTTGAAGAAATTAATTAATTTTACAATCGTTATGGTAATAAATCAGTCAACGAACAAGCGTACATGTAAAATTTTTAAAAATAACTGTAATATGAAATGTCAAGGGAGTTTAGTTATACGGCTCTATGTTGTTTGTAGTGGGTTTTATTAAATCCCAACTTATTATAGGAATAAACATTCAACACTCAACATACAATATTCAACGACCAAAGGGAGTCCGTATGAAGCGAAGCAAATCCGTATGGATGGATTTTCATTATTTTTACTTTTTTACTTGTTTATTGATTATTGTGTGTTGCTTATTGAGTGTTTTTTACATTTTACATTTTAGTCATTTTACATTTTAGTCATTTTACATTTTAGTCATTTTACATTTTAAACATTAATTATGTTACGATATTTTGCAATAATCATTTTTAGCATTTTTATAATTCAAGGTATTGATGCTCAGGA
>JAUXFX010000217.1 GCA_030622635.1 Bacteroidota bacterium | reverse complement strand
TTTCAGATAATTTTTTTGTGTTATATTCGGTTTCATTTGTCTGATAAAGAACTCCTAAGGTACTCACTACAATTTCTTTTGCTACAACACCTGCTGCTAAACTTACTCCTATCTTCCAGTCAAATCCCAAAGGTCTGATAGCAGGTTCAATAAAATGACCGATTTTGCCAATCATTGAATTTTCCAACAGCTTACTTTCTTTTTCGTTTTTCAGATCATTAATAATTTTATCTTTATCAGTAATAATATTTTGATAAGCTATTGAATCGGTTCTATCTATTGCAATTATTTTTTTCTCAAATTCAGATTTTTTTTGAACTATCATCTTTTCATAATATGAGTTAATTTCGTGACTTCTGGGAAAATATCCTAAAGCCCAGATAACAATTGAAGCTATAAGAATAACTCCACCCATTTTCTTAAGATATATTGAACCGTTAAACCATGTATGTCGCAATATGGATTTAACAGTTGGCATTCTGTATGGCGGAAGCTCCATTACAAAAGGAATATCTTTTGACTTGAATAATGTTTTTTTAAATATTATCGCAACAATTATTGAAAGTAAAATTCCAATACCATAGATAAGGAATAACATTAATCCGGGATTATCAGGGAAAAAAGTACCGATAATCAATATATAAACTGTAAGTCTTGCGCTACACGACATAAAAGGATTAATAAGCATTGTTACAAGACGGTTATTTTTCCCGCCGATTGTTCTGGTTGCCAATATTGCCGGAACATTACAACCAAAACCCATAAGCATTGGAATAAATGATCTTCCATGCAAGCCTATTTTGTGCATAATCTTATCAACAATAAAAGCCACTCTTGCCATATAACCTGTGTCTTCCATAATTGAAATAAAGAAAAATAAAATCAGGATATTCGGTAAAAATACAATAACACCTCCTACCCCACCTATTATACCATCAACCAACAAATCCCTGAATAAACAATCAGGTAATATATTGTAAAATAAACTACCTGAAAAAGTCATGAGGTTTTCAATCCATACCTTTGGATAAGCTCCCAGCGAAAAGGTTGACTGAAACATCAACATCATAAATAAAATAAAAATCGGGTAACTAAAAATTTTGTGTGTAAGTATTCTGTCAATCCTGCTGCTGCTTGTTTTTTTGCTTAGCTTGCTAACTTTGTATGTTTCTTTTAAAGCACCTTCAATAAATCCGTATTTATGATCGGTAATAATTGTTTCAGTTGTGTCACTATATTGAGATTCAATTCTATTAATTTCATTATTTACTGTTTCTGAAATTTCTTCATAATTAATACAAGAGCGAATTCGTTTTTCTTCCTCACGGTCTTTTTCTAATAATTTAATAGCAAGAAAACGCGGGGCAACAATTATGGTAAGCTTTTTATTCTCTTCAATCCTGATTTTATCTTGTATTTTTTTTATTGAATTTTCAATATCACGCCCATAGTTAATATGAATATGTCTGACGGTTGGGTCACGGTCTTCAAACACGTCAATGATTTTATCAAATAGCTCCTTAATCCCCTTTCCTTTTGAACTCACAGTAGGAACCATAGGAATACCAATCATTTTACCAAGCGATTCATAGTCGAATTCATCGCCTTTAGCCTGTAATTCATCAAACATGTTTAAAGCTATAACCAATTTTATATCAAGATCAATCAATTGAGTGGTCAGGTATAGATTTCTTTCAAGATTTGATGAATCAATGACATTTACAACTACATCGGGGATTTCTTTAAAAAGATAATCTCTTACAAATAATTCTTCGGGAGTGTAACTTGTAATGGAATATGTTCCGGGTAAATCAATAATATTAAAAGTATATCCTTTATGCTTGAATTTAGCTTGCTTTGCATCAACAGTTACTCCGCCGTAATTACCTACTCTTTCTCTGGAATGCGAAGCATAATTAAATAAAGTTGTTTTTCCTGAGTTAGGATTTCCAACCAATGCAATATTAATTACTTTACTTTTAATGCCGGTTTTTTTCTTGAAAGAATCGTCAATAATAACACCATTGTAACCATTTTCTTTTTCAATAAAAACACCTTCTTCCGGTTTAACTACTTCAATCAGCATTGCTTCGCTATTTCTAAGCGAAACATTATAACCCATAACCGTATATTCAACTGGGTTTTTAAGCGGGGCTTTTTTCCCAACTATAATTTCTTTGCCCACAACAAAACCCATCTCCATAATTCTATTACGGAAGGCGCCACGTCCTCTCACTTTTGTGATTATTCCTTTTTCTCCTTGTTGAAGATCAAATAAGGTCATTAATAAAATTTATTTAGTCTGTCTATAAAGTCAATTTCTAATAATTTAAGATTTTAGAATTCAGATTTAATATTTTGTTGATTATCAGCGTATTAATATTTTTAAATCTAAAATCACAAATCTAAAATCTAAAATTTTATCAATATAATTGACTTTATGCACAGGCTCTATTTTGGGTTTATTTTTATTTAGATTAAATAAAGTTTACAAATTTAATAAAGTTATTTAAAAAACACTTTAAAAGGTAATTTAAATTCAGGGCTGTTCAATCCTAAATAAATTGTTGATAAATAAAAATTTACTAGGAAAATAATCTTTAAAAAGTTATTAACAAGTGGTATCCTTAAATTCCGAACTATCAATTAGAATTGACCAGACTTGGTATAATTGTAAGTGGGCTTGTTTTTATATAAAAGATGATGTATGGCTTTTTGAGCATTTGTAATACAGTATCCCCAATGAGTCTTAAAAAGTAATTTACATTCATAAACTGCATTTTGTTTTGCTGCACGAGTATTTTTTTGGTAAAGCATAACAAAATCTTTTAAATCCTGATATATGTCAGCATAATTTTCTGCAAGACTTGCTTTAACAGGGTCATTTTCGTCGGGGCTGTTAAAATCAATGAACCAATAATTATCATCTTTATTGAATTTATTTCTTAGTTCATTAAAGATTGTTTCCCATTGTTCTTCGGTAACAAAACGTTCATTTGTTTCTTTGTTTTCCACATTAACATTGGGAAGTAATGAAGCTTTAAGATAAAGCAAAGGTGAGATTTTCTGTAAGAACTGCAATATGTCGTTCTTTGAGTAATTTTCTGATTTTTCAATAAACAGGCAGTATTCATTTGCAACTGTTAATAATTCAATTACATTTTTTGAATAAGCAGGTTCATTATTAATTTCGTTCATTGTTTTATTTAATTCCTAATGATTTTATTATGCTTTCAATTTTTTTGTCTAATTGATTATTTACTTCATCAAATTTATTTTTATCATCAAGTTTTTCTTTAACACTAAAATAAAATTTAATTTTAGGTTCGGTTCCTGACGGACGCACACTTATTTTACTTCCATCTTTAAGGAAAAACTGCAACACATTGGATTTTGGCAAAAAGATTTGTTTTTCTTCACCGTTAATAAGATTTTTTTCTTTCTGAATCAGATAATCTTTAATAGTAACAATTTTAGAATCATTAATTGATACCGGAGGATTATTGCGAAATTTTTCCATAATTTTCTGAATTTCTTCAGCACCTGATTTTCCTTTTCTTACAACAGATATTAATTTTTCTTTATAAAAATCATACTCCAGATAAATATCAATAAGCAGGTCAAATAATGTTTTACCATTGTCGGCAGCCCAGGCAGCAGTCTCGGCGATCAATGCACAAGCACTAACAGCATCCTTATCTCTAACAAAATCGCCAATCAGATAGCCATAACTTTCTTCACCACCACCAATAAATATTTTTTCACCCTCATTTTGTTTAATAATATCTGCGATCCATTTAAATCCGGTTAGGACATCAAAAGATTCAACTCCATTTTTATTTGCAATATCTTTTAACAGCTCTGAGGTAACAATTGTTTTCACGATATATTCATTACCATTAATTTTTCCGTTTTCTTTCCATTTTGTAATCAGGTAATAAATAAGCAATGATGCTGCCTGATTACCATTTAGTAAGATAATTTCGTTTTTGTTGTCTTTTACTGCAATTCCAACCCTGTCAGCATCCGGGTCCGTTGCCATAACAAGAGTTGCATCAACTTCTTTAGCTTTTTTTATTGCCATTTCCAAGGCAGCAGGTTCTTCGGGATTGGGAGAAACAACTGTAGGAAAGTTGCCATCGGAAACATTTTGTGCATCAACAGAATATATATTTTCAAATCCAAAATCCTTTAAACACATTGGAACAAGTTTGACACCTGAACCGTGAAGTGGAGTATAAACAATTTTTATATCTTTATGTTTTTTGATAATTTCGGGTGATAAAGTAAGTTCTTTTATCCTTCTCAGGTATTCTTTATCAACTTCTTCACCGATTATTTCAATATTTTTTTCAATTCCATTAAATTTAACGTCATTAATATTCTTTATCTTTTTCACTTCATCAATAACATTCTTATCGTGAGGAGGAATCAGTTGTCCTCCATCGTCCCAATAAGCTTTATAACCATTGTATTCTTTTGGGTTATGAGATGCAGTGATAACAATTCCGCTCTGGCATTTAAAATAACGGATAGCAAATGACAGTTCGGGTGTGGGGCGAAGGTCATCAAATAAAAATACTTTAAAACCGTTTGCCGAAAATACTTCGGCTGTAATTCTTGCAAAATATTTACTGTTATTCCTTGAATCATAAGCAATAGCCACTTTTATTTGACTGATATCGGGAAACATTTTTATAAGATAATTTGCCAATCCCTGTGTAGCCATTCCAACGGTATATTTATTCATCC
>JAUXFX010000278.1 GCA_030622635.1 Bacteroidota bacterium | reverse complement strand
GCCGGTCATAATTATTATATTTATGAAGATGAACATGAAAGGTTCCAGACAATAATATGGGACTTAAACGAGAATTTCGGTGTTTTTAAAAACGGAGGGCAAGGGCCGCCTTTAAATCTTGATCAGATGATTCATTTGTCAACAAAATGGAATCATACAAACCCCAACAGGCCGCTGATAAGTAAATTGTTGAGTATCCCGGAATACTGGAATAAATATTATGCTCATTACAAAACAATCTACAATGATTTCCTTGCAAATGATGTCATGAAAATCAGGGCGGTTGAATTACAACAATTAATTGATACCTGTGTTTATAACGACCCGAATCTTTTATATAGTTACCAGGATTTTCTGATAGCTTTAAATCAAAATATCGGGTTTGGCAATGGAATGATTCCAGGTTTAAATGTGTTAATGGATGCCAGGACTATTCATTTGTCAAATCATCCCGAATTGTTAAAGCAAGGCCCTGAGATAACCGAAGTAATACATTCGCCGGAATTTCCAACCGCAGAGGATACAGTTTGGATAACGTCCAATATTAGTAATTCCAATGGATGTTACGTATATTTTAAAACTGAACGTTTCGCACCTTTTTGCAAAATTCAAATGCTTGACGATGGAAATCATCACGACGGTGCAGTAAACGACGATGTTTATGGAGCAATGATATTTCCTGTTTCTGCTGCAACAACTGTTTATTATTATATCTATGCCGAAAACAATGATGCCGGAATGTTCTCACCTGAAAAGGCAGAGTTTGAAACAGTTTCATTCTTAATTCAAGGTGTGGAAATTTTGCCGGGAGATATTGTATTAAACGAATTTTTAGCTGACAATGACAGCACTGTTCCTGATCAGGATGGAGAGTATGACGATTGGATTGAGTTGTATAATAATACTGCACAGGAAATTCCGCTTACAGGTATGTTTTTAACAGATGATTTCAGCCAGCCCGAAAAATGGATTTTTCCTGATACTGTCATCGGAGCAAACGGTTTCCTTATAATATGGGCTGATGAAGATGGTAGCCAGGAAGGGCTTCATGCAAATTTCAAATTGTCAAAGTCGGGTGAAGAAATTATGTTTTCAAATTTTGATGGAACTGTCTTAGATAGTATTACTTTCGGAGAGCAATTTGCCGATACTTCTTTTGGCAGGTATCCCAATGGCACCGGTGATTATGTTTTTATGCCACCCACATTCGGCCTGGAGAACCAGCTATATACTTATGTGTCCGAAATAGATTATGCAAAATATATTAAAATATTTCCTAATCCTGCCTCTGATTTTATCATGATTGAATTTTCCGGTTCATTGGTAACAGAAGAAATTGAAATAGAGGTTTTGGATTTGTTTTCGAGGAGATATTTTCAGCGTAAAAAAAGTTCAGGTGAAACCAATATTCGTATTCCGGTTTCAGAAATATCTGCGGGAATTTACCTGATAAGAACCGGGAGTTATTATCAAAAAATTGTGATTAATTAGAAACTGGGCAGGTATTAAAAAGTATCCGCTGGCCATTTGTCTATTTATTATTTATTTATAAGTTCTGCTGTCATACCGAGTTTGGTATGCACCTCAATAAAAAGTTTTTGAAATTTTCTAAATCTGTCCTCGCTTGAAATACTTGTTACAACAGCTATTGCACTCCCATAAAGTTTGTTATGCCTGATCATCTGTCCAAGAAGGCGGTCATACTCTGATTGCGATGGGTCTTTTTTTACTTCTATTGGATATTTTTTATTTATCAATAAGTCTGGATTAGTTTCTCCAACTTCTTCTTCGATATTAAAGTGCTTGTCAAGATAATTTCTCAACTCAATTTTATAACCTTCTTCAATAATTCTCTTTCTATCCGGTGTCCAGGAATTGAGTTTTTCTACAATGTCAATAAATGTTTTGTTCGGTTTGGTAGAAGTCAAAGAACTTTTGTTTCTCGTTACAATTTCAAATACATCTTTCCATTCAACTTTGTTGGAATATTTTTGAACGAATGTAGTCAGCATGTCAGGCCATTTAAGATTATGAACTTTTCTTAGTCCATCTAATCTAGGATAAAAGTCTGCTTGTATCCAATCGCTTGTTACAGGAAGTCGTTGGTGCTTTCGAACAAGTTGACCATATTGGTCAAGAATTTTTGTGATTGAGGTTCTCTCCATTTGGAGTTTATTGGGCTTATCTCCACATTCCTGTTGCAGTTTGGAATAAGCGTCCTTTCCAAAAACTTTTGTGAGGTTTAGTTCCGATATTTTACAAAACTGTAAGAACTCTTTCTTTAGTGGTTTCTTTCCACTTTTTAATTCTTTTAGTTTCTGATACTGGTCTATAAATGTTTCTCTAATGTCCATATTTTGGTCTGTCGTTGGCTTGCGTATAATGTAGTTATTTGTGCATGTTGTGTTTATTTCTCCTTTAGCTTTTTTTATTTTACTAATCAAGGATACACAGCTGTAAAAACATGATTCAAATATATATAAATTCGAATAATAGTGTATCTTTTTTTTGCAATATAACCGTTTCGCTAAAAGAGATTCTTAAAATGTAATCCTATTTCCTACCTGTATAAATTGATGCAATCCCAAATGTTAATGGTTTATAGGAGACCTGTTTAAACCCTATATT
>JAUXFX010000129.1 GCA_030622635.1 Bacteroidota bacterium | reverse complement strand
ATAACTGAAATAAAAATTTATAATTCAATCGTATCATCAAACCAAATAAAAATTGATACGGATTTTATAAAGCCTGGAATGTATTTAATGAAAATAATTAGTGGGCAAGAAAACTATTCAATAAAGATATTGAAAAAATAAATATTTATATATTAACTCATTACAACCTTAAATCCGTAAGTAAATTTAAAGACGCTGATTCACGCAGATTAATTATGATTAAGAGAGTGAGCATAATGAAATAAAAAATATTAATAAAATCAGTTATATCAGTGTTTATCTGCGTCTATATAAAAAAACTTGCGGATTTAAGATACAAACGAGCGCCAGCTGGAAAGATAGTTGATACAAAGAAAATGGTTTGTATTAAATAGTCCTTGTACGAAAACTCAGTGTTTGATAAGAAAACGTCAAGAACAAGGCTTGCGAAAACTTAAAACTCAGGAGTCCGTACGGATGACTGGGTTTTAAGATGAGCATAACGCAGTTATTGGCGTTTTCTTGCAAACACTAAATAAAAAATGCAGCCAAATAAATGACTGCATTCAGAGAACCAAAAACCAAAAATTATGAACTAAAACTCATTTTGCACAATGTATATTTAACATAAACTTTTTGGTAGCTTTTATAATCAAATTATATTTTACAAAAGTAAAGCACAAAATATGCCAAAGATGTTAACTAAGTATAATAAACGTTAAAAAATGTTAAAAACCTGTAAATCATACAAATCAAGATATATTTTTGTAAAATATGAACAAAAAAACCGTCATATTGATTATTTGTTTGATGGCTATATCTTTAATAGGTTTAATGGTCATACAGGTTTATTGGATAAAAAATGCCATAACCGTTAAGGAAGCTAATTTTGTGAGGAGTGTTAATGATGCTGTTTCAAACGTTGTTTTCAGGCTTGAGAAAATTGAAATGTCAAACAGACTGTCACGACAGTTTACAATACATTCGCAAGGGCAAACGATTTTAAATTCAATTGATTCAATCAATAATGTATTTTTTGAAGATTT
Organism: Bacteroidota bacterium; assembly: GCA_030622635.1. Lineage (GTDB taxonomy): Bacteria > Bacteroidota > Bacteroidia > Bacteroidales > JADFUO01 > JADFUO01. The sequence goes on along the minus strand of JAUXFX010000129.1, from coordinate 8,244 downwards.
ACAATCAATAAAAAACAGGGAAGACTTTGAGAAATTTATTCAGAAATCGTTTTTAGCCCAGAATGCATTACAGGAATTACTAAATATTAAACAAGATAAACCTGTTGAACAAAGATTAAGTAAAGCCCTGTTGGATTCGCTGATTACTTTTGAATTAAAACAAAAAGGAATAAACACACAATTTGAATTTGGTGTTTTCAGTCCTGTACGCAATTCATTAATTATTCAGAAAACAGGTATGTATCCCAACGATCTGTTAAACAAAAGTTTTGTTTTCACATTATTTCCAAGCGATATGCAGATGAACCCCGATTACCTGATGATTCATTTTCCTAATCAAAAAAGATTTATTATCAGCCAAATGTGGGGATTATTGCTGATTTCAGCTATCTTTATTATTATAATCATTCTTTCATTTATCTTTACGATAACTACTATTTTCAGGCAAAAAAAACTATCAGAATTGAAAAGCGACCTTATCAATAATATGACCCATGAATTTAAAACACCGATTTCAACAATATCGTTAGCTTGTGAGGCATTAACCGATAAAGACATAAAAAAATCGGAAATAGTTTACAACAATTATATTAATGTAATAAACGAAGAAAATAAGCGTCTGGAAGGAATGGCTGAAAAAATTCTGCAATCGGCAAGCCTTGAAAAAGGACAATTGGTTTTGAATAAAGAATGGATAAATATACATAAAGTAATTTTAGATGCAATTAAAAATATTAACCTTCAGGTTGAAAAAAAGAATGGAAATATCTATACGGATCTGCGTGCCGAAACATGTATAATTGATGCAGATAAAGTCCATATTACAAATGTGATATATAATTTACTTGATAATGCTAATAAATATACACTTGAAAATCCGGAGATTTTAATATCCACCCGTAATGTTAATTCGAGAATAATTATAAGTATTCAGGATAACGGAATTGGTATCAGCAAAGCCAATCAAAAAAAAATATTTGAAAAACTTTACCGTGTACCAAGCGGAAATATTCATAACTTTAGCGGTTTCGGATTAGGGCTGAGTTATGTAAAAGCTGTTGTTGAAAAACATAGTGGAACAATAAGTCTTGAGAGTGAAATAAAATACGGAACAAAATTTAATATATTTTTGCCGGTAAACAATAATAAATCCTAAGAATTATGGAACAAGACAAAGTAAGAGTTTTATTAGCCGAGGACGATAAAAACCTTGGAACCATCTTAAAAGCATATCTTGAGGCAAAAGGATATCCGACAACACTTTGCGTAAACGGTCAGGAAGCTTTTGATGTGTATAATAAAGAAGCTTTTGATTTTTGTATAATTGATATTATGATGCCCATTAAAGACGGGTTTGCTCTTACAAAAGAAATCAGAAAGACAAATAAAAATATCCCGGTTATTTTTTTAACTGCCAAATCAATGCAGGAAGATAAATTAAAAGGTTTTGAATTAGGAGCTGATGATTATATAACAAAACCTTTCAGCATGGAAGAACTGCTGGTTCGTATGAAAGCAATTTTAAGACGTGTTAAAAAGGATGATTTTAAGAAAAAAGGCATTTTTATTTTGGGGCAATTTACATTTGATTATAATCGTCAGATATTAACATTAAAAAAAGTTGAACAAAAACTCACTTCAAAAGAATCGGAATTATTAAAAATGTTATGCGAAAATGCCAATGAGGTATTAGACCGTAGTATAGCTTTGAATAAAATATGGTTCGACGACAGTTACTTTAATGCCAGGAGCATGGATGTTTATATTACAAAATTAAGGAAATATCTTAAAGGTGATCCGAATGTTGAATTAATGAATGTTCATGGAGTAGGGTTTAAATTGGTTGTGAATTAATTTAATATATTTAGACGCTGATTTACGCTGATTTTTTATGATTAAAAAAATATATAAAGAAACTAATCCTGAACTCACGTTATGATTAATCTTCATGCAGTAATTTACTAATATATCCGGGAGTATTGTTTGTATCGCGAAGAACCTTCCACAAGTTTCGTGAACCAGGACCTTTATCTTTATTACTCAAAACAATTATTGTTTTTTCGTTTTTCATATCCCTGATATAAAACGCACGGAAACCTTTCCACCAGCCGTAATGGTAAACAGTACTATCTTCGCTTGTTTTTATTCTCCAGCCAAAACCATAACCGTCTTTCCGTTTCCAGTATTTAGGACTTCCCGGAGTAAAAGCTTCACGCAGTGTGGAATCGCTTATCAAAGTTTGATTATATAATGCCTGGTCAAATTTATAAAGGTCATCAACACATGAAAAAACACCTTTATCGCCCATTATTCCATTCAGGTAATCATTTCGTTCTCTTACAATTCTCCATCCTCTGTATCTGTAGCCGGTAACCCCAACAGGAATATAAGCAGGAACAATGGAATCGCCATTCATATTATAAATTTTTGTGTGATTCATTTCAAGCGGCTTAAAAATTCTCTCCTCTGCAAATTTATCATAAGTTTTTCCCGAAATATTCTCAACAATACAAGCCAGAAGCATATAATTTGTATTACAATAATGAAACCCGGTGTTGGTTTTAAAATATGGTTGTGGTTTATATTTTACAAATAGTGCCAGCATTTTATCGTTTGTTAAGGGTATTGTTTTATTTTTCCATTTTTCATGTGCCAGCGACATATATCTTGGCAATCCCGAACGATGTGTCAGTAAGTGCCTGACGGTTATATTCTCATAAGGAAAATCAGGCAGGTAATCCCTGACATCAGCATCAAAATCCAGTTTTCTATCTTCCTTAAGTATCATTATTGCCATTGCAGTGAACATCTTTGAAACTGAAGCAAGCTGGAACATTGATTCGGTTGTCAGGGTATCTTTATCTCTATAGTCTGCCATACCGAATGCTTTTTTATAAACCATTCGTCCCTTTTCAGCATATAAAACGGTTCCGTTGAATCCGCCTCTTTTATGAAGCCGGGTAAAAATGCTGTCAATCCAATGGGCTTTTTTGTTTATGATTATTTGATCAAGATTAATTATAAGGCTGTCAGAAATTATTACTTGGGGATTTTTCTCATATTCAACAGATGAATTGCGGCAGGAAAAAATTAATAATAAAATAATTATAAGTAAAATATATTTTTTGGACATTTTTAATACAGATTTTCGGAAAGCAAAAATATACTTTTATAAGCAGATTTTAACATTTTTAACAAAATTATAATATACTAATTCTTAACAGATTTGCGAAGCATAGCTGTTTAGAAATAGTTATGCGTGCGGAACAGACCTATAAAACTTTTGCATTTCTGTTCCGCATTAGTATAGCATAATTTTATCCGAAATTGGAAGGTAGTATTCGGTTTTATTAAAGCTTCGTATGATATTTTACACAATGATCATTGTTAAGTAATTGATAGTTTGAGACATACATTTCTGGCACAAACTTTGAGAACCCAAGTATTAAAAGTTCCTTAAATATCTCTTAGAATGGAATTAACGATTTTTATTTTAATTTATCTTATTTTAGTTATTCTTTTAACAATTGAAGGTGCAAAAAGGACGATAGGATTATGGGCAATGTTTATAATTAGTTTGTTACTCACACCGGTTATTGGAGCTTTGGTTTTATTTATCTCTCAAAAAAAATTACACATTACATATTTCATAAAAAACCAAAAATGCAACCATTGCGAACATGAATATTCTAAAGACTCGCCATATTGCATGGCGTGTAAAGAACAAAGTGATTGGATTAAAATAAAACCTTCCGAAATAAAAAAACATAATTTTTCTTTTACGGTTTTCTAAAAATCCTCCAGATTTTAGAAATCTGGAGGATTTAAGGATTTAAAGCTATTATCTCACATAAACAACCTTTTCCCAGCCGGCAATATTATTATTTCCCGAATTGATTTGAATTATATAAGTTCCGCCGGGAATATCGTAGGGTTTCCATTTTATATAATTTTGTTCGGGTTTGATTTTAATACTTTTCACCATTATCCCGTTAGTATTGAAAATTTCTAATAAAGATTCTTCTTCAATGCTGAATTCAATATTAAAAATATCGTGTGATGGGTTCGGATATACTTTTATTTTCTTTTCATTGTTTGATGATGTTTCTTCAACATCAACTTGAGTATCCCACACAGCCAATGTATATTCGCCTTTTTGCAAACTATCAATATAAAAATTGCCAATCATCCAGATACCTATTTTTGTAAAATTGATTGATTGCCAGTCTTCGGCCGGGCAGGAACGATAGAGTATTACAACTGAATCGGTTTGACTTAAAATTAATGTATTATCCAAATAATTATTTCTGTTATAATAAAAACGTCCGGTTGCAATGAAATCTTCAGGGAAAATACCGTCAATTTTCCAATACCTGTAATCGGAAAGTCTTAATCCCGGAACAGGAGTTTTTAAACTATCGGGTGGTGCCCAGTTATGTGTAACCCTGAAAAATGCCGAATCGGTGATTTGCTCAACTTCAATATTAAAAAAAGTATTTGGAAATTCATATTCACCTGTGCTGTTTACTGTTTGAAAATAGTCTGTTGTGGCATCGCACAGTTTTTCATCAATGTCCATCATAACGGCTTCAGGAGCAAAAGGTACCTGTTTAACCGAACATCCTGTTTTGCCTGAAAAATGAATTGTATCGGTAAAAGTATTCCAGTTGCTGTTCATAAATGTTACTTCAACAATATTGGAATTAGCGAGATAATCATATCCCTTATATTTTTGTTTTGGATAGACAAAAACATCAAAATCTTTACCGGTGGTTTGTACTGCAAATGAATCAACTGAAAAATGAGGCGTTCCTGGAGTGAATACCCATGCATCAAAAAAATCGGTCATATCAATACCTGTGTAAGAAGTTATTAAATCCCTCATATCATAAGATGAAGCATAATTAAAAGCAAACTCATCAAGATAGGCTTTCACAACATCAAAGAAAAGATCACTGCCAAGATAACCTCTCAATGTCTGAACAACTGTACAACCTTTATCATAAACAGTACCTCCGTAAGTGAGTTCGGTGGGGACTCCGTATAAAGCATAATATCCGCCGTCTACAATATGTGTGGTACGCAAAACATCAGCATGTTTATTACGCATTGAGTTTTTAAAATCTTCTTCGCCATAAAGGTCTTTTCTGTAAAAAAGTTCACAGAAGACAGCCCAGCCTTCGTTGAGCCACATATCTCCTGCGGAAGAACATGTTACGAGATCGCCAAACCACATGTGTGATAATTCATGGGTATAAAGCCATTCGTAAGTTGATGTACCGTTGATGCAGAAATGCGGATATGCAATATTTGTAACATGCTCCATAGCTCCGATAGCCGTGCCTACATAACCCACCCTGTTCCACGGATATGGATTAAAATAATATTCAAAAATTGCCATTATATCTTTTAAATTAGAGAATGAACCGGGAACATCAGATGTATCAGCAGGTTTGGTGTAAATTAAAATTGGAATGGTATCGGTTATACCATTATAAGAATCAACCACTGCTTCATATTCGCCAATGGCAACCGAAGCAAGATAAGTTGGAATAGTTTTGTCCAACTGCCAGTAATAAGTAACGGATTTATTTTTATTAATTGTTTCTGAAATTAAAGCACCGCCGCAAACGGCTTTTTTCCCTTCGCCAACCGTGATGTAACAATCATAAGTTGCCCTGTCCTTGAAATCATCAACACACGGAAACCATGCTTTACCCAGATTATGCGGGTCGGACACAAAACCAACTCCAAGATTAAATGCGTAATCACCCGAATAATGGAAACCGCCCCAGCCTTCATGAAACGGATGACCATGATAATAAATACTTACAGTTAGAGTGTCACCTGTATTTACAGGAGTTGAAATAGGTATTTGAATTATTGCATCAACATGTGTGAAAGAAGTAATTTCAGTCCCTTCAACAAAAACGGAATCAACTGTCAGATCAAGCAATTCAAGAGGGATGGAGCTGATGTTATCAACTTTTGGTGTTAACTTAACATCAGTAAATCCCTGGATTGTCTGAGCCGAAAAGTCAATATATTCCAGATGGATGTCATAATGAACCACATCAATTGTATCTCCGATTTCGGAGGTGTAATGAAAAAATTTATGAGAACAAAGATGCTTTTTTTGTTGCGCATTTAAGCTAAAGCTGAAAATAATTAAAATTATCAGACTTAAAATATAATTACTTGATTTCATTTTCGTTAATTTAAGTTAGTAAATATGGTATAATTATTCTGTAAAATTATTTATTTTATAAAACATTGGCAAATAATTTCAAATATTTCTATGAGTTCGGTATAAAAATTGTTCATATCCGAACAATAACTGTAACTATCCGAACACTATTTTCGTCTAATATTTTAAAATATCAAGATAAAATTATAATAATCAGCAATTTGAAAATGTGGCATATTTTTAGCTACATTTGTCCGTTAAACAATAAATATAAAAGCAATGATAAAATTAATAAATTGTAAGTGTTTCAAAGGAAACTTAAAATTAACTTTAATTGGTCTGTTACTTATTATAATTTCAGGCACTATTTATTCACAAAAAATTTGGTCGTTAAGAGATTGTATTGATTATGCCCTGGATAATAACATTCAGGTCAAACAAAGTGAATTAACTTCAGAAAACAACAAAATAAGCTTGTTGCAAAGCAAGTTAGATATGTTGCCAACTGTTAACGGGAGTGTGTCTCACAGTTATGGTTGGGGCAGATCAGTTGACCTTGCAACTTATACTTATGCAGATCAGCAAACCCAGCAAAGTTATTTTACATTTTCAAGCGATTTAACGATATTTAACGGACTACAAAAATATAATACTATTAAGCAAAACCAGTTTGAATATCTGGCAAGTAAGTATGATTCGGATAAGATGAAAGATGATATTTCGCTAAGTATTGCAGCTGCTTATTTGCAAATTTTATTTTACATAGAGATTGTAGCAACAGCTGAGGATCAGGTTGAAATTACCAAGTTACAGATTGACAGAACAGAGAAACTTGTTAATGCCGGAACATTAGCTAAAGGCAGCTTGTTTGATATTCAGGCACAAGGAGCAACAGAAGAAGTAAATTTAATAAATGCCCGGAACAGCTTAAATCTTTCATATCTTGATTTATTGCAATTGCTTGATAAAAGTGCCTCGGAAAAACTTGAAATAGAAAAACCCGAACTGTCAATTACAACAGTTCCTGAATTATTACCTCCTGAGCAAATTTATTCGTATGCCATAATAAATTTACCTGAAATTAAAAGTTCAGAATACAGGTTGCAAAGTGCGAATAAAGGATTAGCTATTGCACGGGGCTACAGAAGCCCGAGTCTTTCGTTAAGAGGTGGCTGGAACACAAGCTATTCCGACCAGATAAAGTATTCCAATCCCCTGGAACCTAATTATGGTGATATAATTCCCTTTGGTAACCAGTTTAATGATAATCAAAATAAAACCTTACAGGTTTCTTTGAGTATTCCGATTTTCAATGGTTTTCAGGTATCATCTTATATCAGCCAGTCAAAGTTGACTGCGGAAAATGCTCAGTATAACCTTCAGCTTTCAAAAAATCAGGTTAGAAAGAATGTTGAAACAGCTTTTGCCGATGCTTTATCGGCATTCAAAAGTTATAATGCCAATGAAAAATCATTAAATGCTTATACTGAGGCATTTAAATATATGGAGAAAAAATTTGATGTGGGATTGATTAATGCTTTGGATTATAATGTTGCTAAAACGCAACTGACTAAAGCCAAATCAGATTTATTATCAGCTAAATACGATTTTATTTTTAAAACAAAAATCCTGGATTTTTATATGGGTAAACCAATTACATTGGAAGAATATAAATAGTGTTTGCAAGAAAACGCCAATAACTGAGTTTTCGTGCAAGGACTGAATAGTGTCATGTCAAAAGTCAGATGTATTGTATTTTTTCTTAATATTTATAAGATACATTTAATAATGAATAAAAGTTGTTTTACTTTTGTAATCTGTGAAAATTTGTTACGATAGCTATCGATACTGTGGCGAAAATAAGATATGCCACTGATTACCCAGATTATCACTGATTTTTTTATTAAGTATGAAATAAAATTATATAATAATTTCAAATAAATATTTTTTAAATGAAAAAGAAATCAAAAAAGAAAAAATGGTTTATATGGGGTGGGATCGTTTTGATCATCATCCTTGTAATAGTGGCTATTAATAAAAAGCAAAACACAAAAGGT
>JAUXFX010000001.1 GCA_030622635.1 Bacteroidota bacterium | reverse complement strand
TTTACAGGGAAAAAGTGCATTTGAGTTTATTCTAAAATCAGTTGATGCTTACTTTTATAATAAAGCATCCCCATCTTTGATTCCCACTACAAGTTAATTGATTGTTCAGGTTAGTTTTAAAAAAAGTTTTAGATGAGTATATTTTACTATAATATCTTAAATCACAAATCTAAAATTAATCTGAGAAAATAATTTATTTATTAGCTGTGAACGGTTACCTAATAAATAAATTATAGGATGAAATATATTTTTTCAAAACACGCTTTAGAACAAATGCAATTAAGAGGTATCAATAGAATGACTGTTGAAGATACTTTGACAAAACCTGACCAGATCATAGAAAAGAAAGGAAAGAAGATTTATCAATCAATTTTATCCGATAATAACTATTTAATTCGTATCTTTGTTAATATTAAAAAGAAACCAAATATTGTAATAACCGTTTACAAAACATCAAAAATAAGTAAATACTATGAAAATAAAATACGATAAAGAAGTGGATATTTTGTATATATCTTTCAGTAATGAGTCTATAAAAGAAAGTGATGAAGATAAACAAGGTATTATCATTGATTACTCTGAAAATGGCAATATTGTTGGAATTGAAATTTTAGACGCTTCTAAAAAAATGCCACAACCTACAAAGCTTGAATATGAAGTAGCATAATTTATTCCTTTATAAATACCTGTTATTATAGCATTTAATTACACCTGTTTCCCATAATTTCTTATCTAATATTAAAATTTAGTTATGTAATATTACTTTCAATAACATACATTGAAATAACTTTAAATAAAGCCAGATTATTTTTCATAAATTCGCAGTCTGTTAAAATATCATCAAAATGAAAATTTACAAGAAACTAAATAATATCATTGGCTGGATAATTTTTGCAATTGCAACAGTGGTTTATATTATTACATCAGAGCCAACAGCAAGTTTTTGGGATTGTGGTGAATATATAGCTACAGCATACAAATTACAGGTAGGACACCCGCCCGGAGCACCATTATTTCAATTGCTGGGCAGATTTTTTTCATTATTTGCTTTTGGCGATACAAGCCTTGTTGCAAGGATGATAAATACCATGTCGGCATTATCAAGCAGTTTTACTATCCTTTTCTTGTTTTGGTCAATTACTATTCTGGCTAAAAAAATAGTTCTTGCTTCAGGTGAGATTACCAAAGCAAAGATGTATGCAATTTTCGGCAGTGGAATTGTCGGAGCCTTAGCTTTCACTTTTTCCGATTCTTTCTGGTTTTCGGCTGTTGAAGGCGAAGTCTACGCAATGTCATCATTTTTTACAGCAGTAGTTTTCTGGGCTATATTAAAGTGGGAAGAAACTGCCGACCAAAATCATTCGTACAGATGGCTGATATTAATTGCTTACCTGATAGGATTATCAATTGGCGTACATCTTTTAAACTTACTTGCAATTCCTGCTATAACATTTGTTTATTATTTCAAAAAATATAAACCAACTAAAAAAGGAATTTTTATAACACTGATAATTTCATTTATTATTTTATCTGTAATAATGTATGTTATTGTTCCATGGATAGTAAATTTTGCCGGTCTTTTTGAAAGGTTTTTCGTTAATTCAATCGGATTGCCCTTTAATACCGGAACAATAATTTATTTTATTTTATTAATAAGCGGAATTATCTGGGGATTAATTTATACGAAAAAACATAAAAAAGTTATTCTTAATACTATCATTCTTGGATTTATATTTATTTTAATAGGATATTCTTCATTTTTCTTATTGATCATTCGTTCAAATGCAAATACTCCGATTGATGAAAACAATCCCGAAGATGCAATCAGCCTGCTGGCATACCTTAATCGTGAACAATATGGTGATTGGCCCCTTTTGCACGGACAATATTATAATGCCCCAATGGTTGACAGAAAAGATGGAAATCCTGTTTACATAAAAGACAAGGAGAAGGGAAAATATGTAATTTCAGACGACAGAAAAAATACTATCCCTGTTTATGATGCAAAATATGAAACAATTTTTCCCCGAATGTGGAGTAGTACCGAAACCATTTATGTTGACGATTATAAAAGATGGGCAGGCATTAAAAGAGACCCTGATAATAAACACATCCCGACTTTTGGTGAAAACCTCAGATTCTTCTTCAAGTACCAGTTAGGTCACATGTATTTCAGATATCTTATGTGGAATTTTGCAGGAAGACAAAATGATATACAAGGAAGAGGATGCTTATTAAAAGGTAATTGGATAAGCGGTATTAACTTTATTGATGAATGGAGACTTGGCCCTCAAAATAATTTACCTGAAAGCATGGAAAATAAAGGAAGAAACAAATTTTATTTCCTTCCGCTGATATTGGGATTGATAGGATTATTTTATCAGTTTAACAAAAATTATAAGGATGGCATTGTAGTTTCTCTGCTTTTTATTATGACCGGGATAGCCATTGTAATTTATTTAAATCAGTATTCACCGCAACCCCGTGAAAGGGATTATGCTTATGCAGCTACGTTTTATGCTTTTGCAATTTGGATTGGTTTGGGAGTATTATCAATATTTGATTTTTTTGCAAAAAAATTCAAGCCGAAAATTTTTGCTTTTTCCACAATATTAATTTGCTTGATATTAGTTCCCGGAATCATGGCTAAAGACGGTTGGGACGACCACGATCGCTCAGGCAGATATACTGCACTTCAGGTTGCAAAAAATTATCTTAACTCCTGTGCTCAAAACGCAATACTGTTTACCAACGGTGATAATGATACTTTCCCGCTATGGTATGCACAAGAAGTTGAAGGCATTAGAACCGATGTTCGTGTTGCAAATATGAGCCTGTTAAATACCGATTGGTATATTGATCAACTTAAACGTAAAGCCTATGATTCCGACCCTGTACCGTTTTCATTAACAAAAGATAAATATATTCAGGGAACAAGAGATTATGTTCCAATAATTAAAAATGAACAGTTACTTAATAAATATTACGATTTGAAAGAAATCATGGCATTTGTTGCCAGTGATAATCCCAACTCAAAATTCAGCAGCCAGATAGGACTGCTGGATTATATCCCGACAAATCAATTTAAAGTATCCGTTGACTCCTCAACTCTTGTTGAAAACAGAACGGTTTCATTGGAACTTGCTGATAAAATTGTTCCTGTTGAATGGACTTTAAACAGAGGTGGAGTTCAAAAAAACCATCTTATGGTCCTTGACCTGCTGGCAACCAATGATTGGAAGCGCCCTGTTTATTTTGCTATTACAACAGGTAATGATGCTTACATAAACCTTACGGATTACTTTCAGCTTGAAGGAATGGCTTACCGTTTAGTGCCAATAAAAACCAAAAGAACCGACGGACAAATCGGACGGATCAATACGGATGTGATGTATGATAACCTTATGAATAAATTTTATGTAGGCATGCAGGATCCGGATATTTATCTTAATGAAGATAATATCAGGATGACCATGAATTTGAGAAATATTTATACAAGACTGGCAGATGAGTTAATAATTGAAGGGAAAAATGATTCTGCTGTTGCGGTTTTAAACAGGTGTATTGAGTTAATGCCTGATGAAACTGTAAGATATAATTATTTTGTTTTGCCGATAGCAGAAGCTTATTATAAAGCCGGTAAAACCGAAAAAGCTAATGAAATTGTTTTAAGACTGATAGAATTAACTGAGCAGGATTTGAATTATTATTTTTTGTTTACCGGACAGAAAGCTAAATTGATTGATTTTGAAAAACAACAAGGTTTGGCAAAACTGCACAAAATAAATCAGCTTACACAAGAATACGAACAAACTGATTTAAGCAAAATATCAGGAGACATTTTTGAACAATATTACGGCTTATATCTCCAAAATCAGAATATCAGGAAATAAATTTAAAATATAACAACTTTGTATTTTATTAAAACACCATTTCTGCTGAAAAAATTATTTTCAAAAAACCTGGTTTGGGACATTCCGAATAACCGGAAAAAGATCTATTTGACTTTTGACGATGGTCCCACTCCTGATGTAACACCTGAAATTCTCAATATTTTAAAAATTTTTAATGTTAAAGCAACATTTTTCTGTATTGGTAAAAATGTAAAAAACTATCCCGAAACCTTTAATAAAATAATTGAGGCAGGGCATGATGTTGGTAATCATACTTTTAATCATTTAAACGGATGGAAAACAAAAACAAATGATTTTATAAAAAATATTAAAAGGTGTGAAAAATATTTTGAATCATATTTATTCAGACCACCTTACGGCAGAATTTCGTCAAGACAAATAAAATTAATAAAAAAAGAATATACAATAATAATGTGGTCGGTGCTTACAGGCGATTTTGATAATAAAATAACCAAAGAACAATGCCTGAGCAACGCTGTCAATAATACAAAAGCAGGTTCAATCGTTGTTTTTCATGACAGCAAAAAAGCAAAGGAAAAAGTTTTATATGCCTTGCCGAGGTTTTTAAAGCATTTTATTGACAAAGGATTTACGATTGGGAAGCTTTTAGAAGAAAATTAAACTGATTAAAGAATTATATAATCCTTTGCGACTTCGCGGCTTTGCGTGAAATAAATCTCTCGCCAAGACGCTAAGACGCAAAGAAAATAATAAAATATGAAAAAAATAATAGATACTAAAAAAATATTACTCAATTTATTATTGTTAATTGCTGTATTTTTAATCATTACAGATTGTGCTAATCCCATTCCACCGAAAGGAGGTCCCAGGGATATTACTCCCCCACAGGTTTTGTATTGCGTGCCTGCAAATTATTCTTCAGGTTTTACAACCAACAAAATTTATATCTATTTTGATGAATTTATTAAATTAAATGAAGTGAATAGCCAGGTAATTATTTCACCTCCTTTAGAAGACATGCCTGATTTTAAAACAAAAGGTAAATCTGTTGTAATTAAATTTGATGAAAAATTAAAAGACAGTACTACTTATACAATTTTTTTCGGTGATGCAATAGCTGATATTACTGAAAATAATCCCATTTCAAATTTTGAATATGTGTTTTCAACCGGCACTACTGTTGACTCCCTGTCAATTACCGGTGAAGTTTTAAACGCATTTACTCTTAAGCCGGAAGAAGATATATTTGTTATGCTTTATATTAATAACAATGATACCATACCTTTTGATTCCGTCCCTTATTTAGTGAAGCCTTATTATGTTTCAAAAACCAATAGCAAAGGAGAATTTGAATTGAACAATTTGAAAAATAAAACATATAAGATTTTTGCTTTACGCGATGCAAACGGTAATTATTTATATGATATGCCAAATGAAGAAATCGCTTTCTCAGATAGTCTGCTCATTCCTGATTATTATTATTTTCCTGTCTTTGACAGTCTAATAGCTGATAGTCTGACAGATGAAACAATGTTTAATGATTCACTTGAAATTGATACTGTTAAAAATAATTTATATAAGCTTTTTCTTTTTCAGGAAATTGATTCCACACAGCAACTTACAAAAGCATCATTAATCCGTAAAGGACAATTAGCCTTTATTTTTAAATTTCCTGCAAAAGATTTAAATATTGAAGTTTTAAATCATCAGTTTAAAACTGATTGGAAGATTGAAGAGATTAATCCGGAGAAAGACACTGTGATTTACTGGATGAGAGATGTTGATGTTGACACACTAATTTTAAAAATTACTGATGATACACTTGTTTTAGATACCGTTGAAATTGCTATTGTTAAACCTGACAGGGGTAAACGATTTAAAAAAGACAAGGAAAAACCACAAAAAATCCAGATAAAGTCAAATGTAAAAGCAAATGCTTTAGATATTAATAAGCCTCTGAGCATTAAATTTACATATCCTGTGAAAAATTATGATTTTTCTAAAATCCTGCTTATTGAAGGTGAAGACACAATTGTTTCTCCGCAAATAACATTTGTAGATTCAGTAAAAAGAGAGGCACAATTATCACGTCAATGGAGCGAAAACACCAATTATCAATTATTTATTCCTGATTCGGTTTTTACTGATTTACAAAATCACAGTAATGATACTACTATAATAAATTTTCGAACCAAATTGCTTACCGATTATGGAATCCTTAACCTGAATATCAAAATTGATAATCCGGATAACCATTACATTATTCAATTATTAAATGAAAATGAAGATGTATTAAACGAAAAATTTATTACGGAAAAGCAGCTTATCAAATACGAATACCTAAATCCCGGCAAATATTTGATTAAAGCAATACTTGACGCAAATAATAATGGCAGATGGGATACAGGAGATTATATAAATAATATTCAGCCCGAAAAAACCTATTATCTCCCAACCGATATTAATATACGTGCAAATTGGGATATTGAGGAAGAATGGGAGCTACAATAGAGTTTTATAATAAGATTTAATAATCACTACACCTGTTAATACAATCAATAATTTCGGACAAAGCCGTATTTTTTATTGAATATAATATTTTTTTTCCATCCCGTTTTGAAACAAGAACGCCTTTAGTTTTTAAAATATTCAAATGATGAGAAGCAGAAGCTTGTTCAATACCAAGCCCTTTGTAAATTCTAGTAACATTCATTTGAGGTTCATCATTTAACATGTCAATTATTGCAATCCGCATAGGATGTCCAATTGCTCTTAGTTTGCTTGCAGCTGCTTCTAATTTAGCTACATCTAATACTGATTTTTTCATAACGAAAAAGTTTTAATGTTTAATTAGTAATTTTTTGCAAATATATAAAAAAAAATAGTATATTCAAATATATGTATGTATAAAATATATTTTGGCACTTAATCGAAAAAGTTTACCAAATTTATCCGTATTAGTATAAAACTAACCAACCTATTCTTCAAATAACGGTGTAAATTCAAATCTATTACCATCAAACAAACCCTTATCGCTTAATTTTAATTCAGGAATTACCAATAATGCCATAAACGATAAAGTCATATAAGGAGCATTGAGCTTTGAACCCAATTTCTTTGCTTTCTTATCAATACTGTCATATTCAGAAGCTATAAGATAACAATCTTTATTTGACATCAAACCGGCTACATGTAACGGAAGAACTATTTTTTCATCTGCATTTGCCAGTGAAACCCCACCTTTTTCTTTAATCAGCAGGTTAATGGCGTTCATAATGTCTTCATCTTCAACACCAACAGCAATAATATTATGACTATCGTGAGCTACTGACGAAGCAATTGCTCCGTTCTTTAACCCGAAATTATTAATAAAAGCAATTGCAGGTTTGGCTTGTTCATAACGGTTAGTCACAACCAATTTTAAAACATCATTTTTTGTGTTACTTTCAGCATTATTTTTTTCCACATCTATCTTAGCTGAAATTTTATTTGTAATCAATTGCCCGTCAATTGCATGAATAACTTTAACAGTATCGGATTGTGGTGTTATCTGCAAATCCTGTAATTCTATTTGTTTTGTTCTAAAATTGTTTGGAGTAGAATCTGTAATTGGATCTATTAAGGTTTTTCCGTTTTCAGCAACTTTAGTTCCGTCAATATATGTTGCCAAAATATTAAAATTATCAAAATTGTCAATAATTATAAAATCAGCAGGGTCACCTTCCTGTAATAATCCAACTTCAAGACCATAATGCTTAACAGGATTATAAACACAGCTTCGTAATACTGTAATCGGATCATATCCTTTTTTTATTGCTCTTTTTACCAAATCGTTAATATGACATTTTTCAAGATCATTAGGATGTCTGTCATCAGAACAAAACATTAATTTTTCAGGGTATTTGCTCATAAGTCCAATTAATGCTTCAAAATTTTTTGCTGCACTTCCTTCTCTTATTATTATTTTCATTCCGTATTTGATTTTGTCCAGCGCTTCCTCAATTGTAAAGCATTCGTGGTCGGTTGAAATACCGGCTTCAATATATTTTTTTGCTTCCTCGCCTCTCAGTCCGGGAGCGTGCCCATCTATTGGTTTATGATATTTTTTTGCAACTGCAATTTTTGCCATTACTTCTTTGTCGTGTGACAATACTCCGGGCCAGTTCATCATTTCTGAAAGATATTTTATCTCATCTGTTTTTAACAGTTCTTCAATTTTATCAACACCGAGAGTAGCTCCTGCTGTCTCAAAGGTTGTTGCAGGAACACATGACGAAGCACCAAAATAAAATTTAAGCGGAACTTTTTTTCCGTTTTCTATCATATATTTAATTCCGTCTATTCCCAGTACATTTGCAATTTCGTGTGGGTCGGAAACAGTTGCAACAGTACCGTGAACAACCGCCAAACGTGCAAATTCCGAAGGAATAAGCATTGAACTTTCAATATGGATATGAGCATCAATCAGCCCGGGAACAATGTAATTTGTGTTATTGGTTTTTTCTTTTGTTATTGAAAATATTTTACCGTTTTTAACGGTAATTGTCCCCTGAAAAATTTTCCGGTTTACTATATCAACTATGTTTCCTGATATTGAATAAGTGTTTTCCATCTGTTTATATTCTTGTAGTTAATTTATTTTCTATTACTTATAATTTTTAGAAAAATTCATATTCAGAAATTAGAAATTGGATATTTGAAATTAGGCTGTTAAAATAAGTTTTTTAAATTTCGAATTTCAAATTTCAAATTTCATTATATAATCATTCCCTTGCTTGCCCTGTAATAAGATGTACAGGGTGTGTAAAAATTAACTTGTCATGGATGTTTCATGATATTGATTTAAAAATTCAAAACTAAAGTACAAATAAGTTTTTTAACGGTTTGCCAATTGTCCGCAAGCTGCATCAATATCCTTTCCACGACTTTTCCTGATATTTACTATCAAATTTTTACTTTTCATAAAATCCACAAATTCATTCATTTTTTCATTGTCAGCTTTGCTAAAACCACTTCCTTCAACTGTATTGTATTCAATAATATTTATTTTCACCGGGAAGTTTTTACAAAAATCCGCTAATTCTTTGGCATCGAATAATGAATCGTTAAAATTTTTAAATAAAATATATTCAATTGTAATTCTTTTATTTGTTTTGGAATGAAAATATTTTAAAGCTTCAACAAGTTTTTTTATTGAATTTTGTTTATTAACGGGCATAATGCTGCTGCGTTTATTATCATTTGCCGTATGAAGCGAAATTGCCAAGTTGAATTTTGCGTTGTCATCGCCAAGTTGCTTGATTTTTGTAGCAATGCCTACCGTTGAAACGGTTATTCTTTGGGGAGACATTGCAAGTCCATCTGCAGAAGTAATTATTTCAACCGATTTCATAACATTTTTATAATTCAACATAGGTTCGCCCATGCCCATATAAACAATGTTTGACAATAAAATTTTATAATTATCAAGTGCTGTTTTTGAGATAATTACAACCTGGTCATAAATCTCATCAAAATTCAAATCTCTTATAAATCCGAATTGCCCGGTTGCACAAAATTTACAGTTTAAAGCACATCCAACCTGCGAAGAAATACAAGCTGTTATCCTGTCGGAACCTGGAATAAGTACACCCTCAACAACATTTCCATCAAAAAGCCCGAAAGCAATTTTTATTGTTCCGTCTTTGCTTTTCTGCTGTGAATTAATTTTTATTGAATTTATTACAAAATTGGAATTAAGAAGTTCACGGGTTTTTTTAGATAGGTTGGTCATTTCTTCAAACGAGAAGGCTGACTTTTTCCAAAGCCATTCATAAACCTGTTTTGCACGAAAATGTTTTTCGTTATTATTTATCATGAATTCTTTAATCTCCTCGATAGAGATAGCTCTGATGTCTTTTTTTGAAGATGATGTCTGTTTTACCATTCTTCTTCCACTTTCTCCGGTGCGGGTTTCATCTTCATTTTTAAATTTTCCGTCCATCCGGCAACAAAATCTGCAAGCTGTTTAAGGTATTTATTCCATTGCGGATTATACGCAGGATCTGATTTGTCAAGCCATTTTTCAACTGGATAGCGTGAAGCTTTTTTTAGCACAAAATCAGTAATTGTATACCTGTATCGTCCGTCTTTAAGCTCAATTACAAATGAATATAAAACCATAGCTCCATCCAGTTTATTCCCGTCTTTATCAAAATAATTAAGTCTGAAGCGGTGATTACCTCTTATTTTACCTGTTTTATTATCGCGAACTTTAGTAACGCTAACAGGATTATTATAAAAATTATTAAGCCAGTTAATACAACGATTAAACAACTCATCTTTTGTGCCCTCTTCCTGAACAACTTCCTGATAGGTAATTAACTGTGTTTCTATATCAATTGGATATTTTGATTTTATATCTTCCTGACAAAAGACATTATTAAAAATAAATAAAATTACTAATGTTGATAATATTTGCTTTTTCATCAGTTAGTAGTTTTTTTTGATTTTAAACTGAAAATTATTATATATATTGCAAATATACTACATAAAAAAAGCCCCACAAATTTTGAAGGGCTAATTATTATATACGAAACTTTTGTATTTTAATACATACCTCCCATACCACCTGGCATACCACCACCCATTGGGGGCATTTGCGGTGCAGGAGTATCTTCTTTATGTTCAGACACAACACATTCGGTAGTTAATAACATACCTGCAATTGAAGCTGCGTTTTCAAGAGCAACACGTGTAACTTTAGTAGGATCAACTACTCCTGATTCAGAAAGATTTTCATATTTACCAATCCCGGCATTAAAGCCGAAATCTTCTTTACCTTCAATAACTTTTTGAACAACAACAGAACCTTCCATTCCGGCATTTTCAACAATCTGTCGTAATGGTTCCTCAAGAGATCTTTTTATGATAGCTATACCGGTATTTTCGTCTTCGTTTTCACCTTTAAGGTTTTCAATGGCTTTAATAGCTCTAATATAAGCAACTCCACCGCCAGGAACTATACCTTCTTCAATAGCAGCTTTTGTTGCATTTAAAGCATCATCAAAACGGTCTTTTCTTTCTTTCATTTCAACTTCACTTGCTGCACCAACATATATAACAGCTACTCCGCCTGACAATTTTGCTAATCTTTCCTGTAATTTTTCTTTATCATAGTCAGAAGTTGTGGTTTCAATCTGAGCTTTAATCTGTTTTATTCTTGCTTCAATATCGGTTTTATTACCTCTGCCGCTAACAATAGTAGTGTCGTCTTTGTCAATAGTAATTTTTTCTGCTTCACCTAAGTAAGAAAGATCGGCATCTTCTAATTTGTATCCTTTTTCTTCTGAGATTACAGTTCCGCCGGTTAAGATAGCTATATCTTCCAACATTTCTTTTCTTCTATCGCCGAAACCCGGAGCTTTCACAGCAGCAACTTTCAGCGAACCTCTGATTTTATTTACTACCAATGTTGCTAAAGCTTCACCTTCCATATCTTCGGCAATGATAATTAATGCACGTCCTGATTGGGCTGCTTTTTCCAAAATTGGAAGCAGGTCTTTCATTACAGAGATTTTCTTATCATAAATTAAAATGTAAGGATTTTCAAAAACAGCTTCCATTTTTTCAGTGTCCGTAACAAAGTAAGGAGAAATATAACCTCTGTCAAACTGCATACCTTCAACAACTTTTACGGTTGTTTCAATGCCTTTGGCTTCTTCAATTGTAATTACTCCTTCTTTCTTAACTTTACTCATTGCTTCAGCAATGCGTCTTCCGATTGTTAGGTCGTTATTGGCAGCAACAGTTGCAACTTGTTCAATTTTTTCATTGCTGTCGCCAATTTGTTTAGTTTGTTTCTTTAATGATTTGATAACTTCTGCAACAGCTTTATCAATTCCTCTTTTCAGATCCATAGGATTTGCACCGGCAGTAACGTTTTTCAAACCGGTTGTAATAATTGCCTGAGCTAAAACGGTAGCAGTAGTAGTTCCGTCACCGGCAATATCGTTAGTTTTAGAAGCAACTTCTTTTACCATTTGTGCGCCCATATTTTCAATAGGGTCTTGTAATTCAATTTCTTTTGCAACTGTTACACCATCTTTGGATATAGCCGGTGAACCAAAAGATTTGTCAAGAATTACATTTCGGCCTTTAGGGCCTAAAGTTACTTTCACTGCATTTGATAATGCATCAACACCTTCTTTTAATGCTTCTCGTGCTTTGAGATCATATGTGATATCTTTTGCCATTTTTTTTAATTTTAAGTTATTAATATTTTAAATTTTCTTTTTAAACAATAGCTACAACATCCGATTCACGCATGATCAGATAATCATTGCCATCAATAGTAATTTCAGTACCGGCATATTTTCCGTATAAAACGTTATCACCAACTTTTACAGTTAGCGGTTCATCTTTTTTACCGGTTCCGATTGCTACAATTTTTCCTTTCAGGGGTTTTTCTTTAGCAGTATCAGGAATAATAATTCCACCGGCAGTTATTTCTTCAGCAGCAGCAGGCTCAATAATCACCCGATCTGCTAATGGTTTAATATTTAATTTTGCCATAATAAATAATTTTTTTTGTTAGACAATATGTAATTTCCTAAAAATACAATTTCGCACTGGCATATTTTGTGCCAAAGTGGAAAATTAGAAAAATGACAGGGTTTTATGACATTCTGACATTTTATTAACTTGATTTAAAAGAAATTTAAAAATTTGCAAACTCTTTTTCGTTCAGTTTACATTCTTATCAAATATAAAACACTGAATTTCGAAGTAATTATCCCCTTTCTCCCGTGGGGGAAAGGGTTAGGGATAGGTGGAAAAACAAAAAATTCAAAATTTAACTTATGTCAGATCAGAATCTTGGCTATTCATATAAATATTTATAAGGAAATAAATCACCAAATAAAAAGTTACAAACAAGGATTATTAATTATCTTTGTTTATTCCTGTGGGGGAGGTGCCTGATAATCCTCAATAGGCTGGGTTTGCGAATTGTCAATTTGCTCTCTCAGTTCAGTATCAAATGTTGACTGAACGTCAGTGTCTCTTGGAATTAAAAATATTGAAAACAAGCTAAGAACCAGTAAAGCAATTGCTAATGACCATGTTGTTTTTTCAAGAAAATCAGCGGTCTTTCTTACACCCATGTATTGATTTGACCCGGCAAAATTTGAAGCAAGTCCGCCTCCTTTGGAATTTTGCACCAAAACAACTAAAATCAAAAGAATACAAGTTATAAGTATTAAAACTGAAATTAAAATATATGTGCCCATTTTTTTGTTTTTTAAATTAAATAATGATATTTTTTTTGTTTTATTTATTTGAGTTCCTGAATTTTTTTAATTCGGGCTGCAAATGTACTACTTTTTTCCGGAAATTTCAAACTTAATTTTTCATAAATTTTTATTGCCTTGTAATAAATCCCCTGGTCATAATAAATTTTTGCAAGAGTCTCGCTAACAATATTTTCCTCATCAACTATACTTTGGCGGGCTGAATCAACAGGATTGTAAAAACCGGTTTTCATACGCGTGATGCCGGGTTCGTCCTTAATGAATTTGTCAATTAACTCGCTTTTTGATTTTAAATTTTTATCAGAAACGCTTGTTTTTTTGTTTAAAATAGTTTCAACGGTATAATGTATCTGGTCTGATTTTGTTTTGTTTTTTTGTTTTTCGTCTTTGATTTCTTTAAGTCGTTCCTCAATTATTTTTTTTAATTCATCCGTTTTACTTAATTTCTGTCCTTCTTTTTCTTTTTCCTGTTTAGTTGTTTCGGGAGTATATTCGTCTGGCAGCTCAATTTTTTCTTCAGTAAAATTAATATTATCAATCAGTTTTTTAAGGATTTTACGATTTGAAGCGTATGCAGCTGCAATTTTTAGTTGATTATCATATTTTATACTTTTTTCTTTAAATAAATTTAAAACATAAAGAATTTCGGCAGACTGGCAATAGGGAAAATCTTTTGTCACCTGCTCAAACAAATTAACGCTTTGGGCATTAATTTCATTAGGAGATTTAATAAAATTTACAAATTGCTGACGGTTCATTTATAAATTGCGATTTTGATATTTGTTTGTTTTGGTTATAGGGTTAGGGTTAAGAGGCCTGTTTGGTTTAGAGGTAAGGGTAACGTTTTTTTACACCTACCCATTTTCCTTTACCCAAACCGGCTTCCTAACCTTTACCATCACCGTTATTCAAATATGTATAAAATAATCATTTTAATACTTAAGTTAATACCTATGCGAAGTCTCTGTATATTTTTCTTTGTAATCTTTACCAGTTAACAACAGCCTTGTTAAAGATATCATCAACAAGCATTTCATTTATCTGAACAATTAAATCTTGTTGCACAATAGCAAGATCCTCATCGCTTGGATAATCTTCATATCTTGTAAAGCTTGTTTCAAAATCTTTGCTTTCATCAAAAATATTTGTAAATCTTACATTTACAGTAATAGTCAAACGGTTCAGTGCAGCAGTTTGGTCAGATTGAATTGCAACAGGTTTAACCGTATAAGCAATAATTGCACCATCTATCATCAAATCACCTCTTTTTTGTACCAGGATTAAATTAGTTTGAGAAACAAATTTATCCCGCAAGGCATCGGTAAAAGCCTGACTTAATGTGGGTTCAATCATAGAAGCATTGTTTGGAAAATGCTGAATCGAAATTGTTTTTGCTTCTGCAGGTATTGATGCACCTGTGAAAGAATAAACACCACAACCGGAAATGTGAAACAAACCGGTTAGTATTACAGAAATTATGATTAAACGCTTCATCTATTTATACTATTGCTTTGTAACAGTTTGTTAAAATAATATTTTATTAGCACCTATGCTGTTATAAGTTATTTTATATTATATTCTTTAATTTTTCTATAGAGTGTTCTTTCGGATATGCCTAATTCTTTTGCAGCAATTTTGCGTTTTCCATTATATTTTTCAAGTGCCTTTTTTATCATATCAATTTCTTTTTTTTGAAGAGAAAGCGATTCTTCAAGAACTTCCGAATGTTGGATTGGCTCATTTATTGTTTCTTCAATATTTTGTTGAATTTCAATATTTTCGCTGTCTTCCTTGTCAGTCGAGTCAATATCCTGATATAATTGTTTGATCAGATGGTGTTTGTTTTCATGAATAGCTTTATCATCTCCGTCGCTTTGCAGAATTTCAACAACAATTTTTTTCAAGTCGTTTATATCTCTTTTCATATCAAAAAGTACCTTATAAAGCAGGTCTCTTTCAGAAAATTCGCTTTTAGCACTTTCTTTTTTATAAAGTACGGGTAATTTATTTGTATGGCTTAAGGGTAAATATTTCCAGAGTATATCGGCAGTTATTGTCCTGTTTTGTTCAATAATTGAAATTTGTTCTGTAATATTTTTCAATTCTCTGATATTTCCCTGCCAGCGATAATTAATAAGAACTTTTTTTGCATCTTCGTCTAACTGCAATGAAGGCATACGATATTTTTCAGCAAAATCAGAAGCAAATTTCCTGAAAAGTAAGATTATATCATCTTTTCTTTCTCTTAAAGGAGGAACATAAATAGGTACGGTATTTAAACGATAAAACAAGTCCTGCCTGAATTTCCCTTCTCTGATTGCTTCTGGTACATCAACATTTGAAGCGGCAACTACTCTTACATCTACTTTAATTACTTTTGATGATCCTACTTTAAGAAATTCACCTGTTTCAAGGACTCGCAGCAATCTAACCTGTGTTGATAAAGGAAGTTCGGCAATTTCATCTAAGAAAATAGTACCGCCGTTAACAACTTCAAAATATCCTTTGCGAGCCTCGTGAGCGCCGGTAAATGAACCTTTCTCATGCCCGAATAATTCTGAATCAATAGTGCCTTCGGGAATTGCTCCACAATTAACTGCTATGTATGGTCCGTGCTTTCTTGCACTTAACTGATGAATTATTTTCGGAAAAACTTCTTTTCCTGTTCCGCTTTCACCGGTTATCAAAACAGTTATATCAGTGGGGGCAACCTGCCGTGCAATATCAATTGCCCTGTTAAGCAAAGGTGAATTGCCAATTATTCCAAATCGTTGTTTTATTGACTGTATATCCATTATCTAAATAAAATTAACTGTAAAGTTAATATTTTTTTATATTATCATTGATAATACAAACATTTTTATTGTTACCATAAAAATTATAAGATTTTTCATAAACTGAATAATTATAAAAAAATAATCCCCCGAAGAAATAATGTTTCAGGGGATTATTTGGTTAATATTTAAAATATTCGGATTATTCTTGCCCATTTTTCACTTCCTTCTTAATACGTTGAAGATGACCACGTCCGAGAGCTTTGACTTCGCAACCAAGTTCATAGTATCGGCGAATTTTATCATCTGTAAGTATCCCGAAGCAATCAATCACAGCAATTGGCTGACCTGCCCATTTTACAATATCATCAGGTGAAAGATCAAGATATTCTTCATGAGGCACTGCTAAAATAAATGCTTCAACGCCTTTAAGAGCTTTACTTAAATCTTTTTGAACACGAATATCAACCAAATGCTCCTGATTGCGGAAAAAGCGAGCCCATGAATATCCTGGTGCAGGATAAGTATCTTGTGTTTCCAGTTCATACCAATGTTCAACATAAGGATCATGAACACGCATTTCTGCACCCATTTCGCTTAATTTGCGAACAACCATTTCGCTTCCGCTATAACGTGTATCACCTACATCCTCCCTGTAGCTCGCTCCTGCAATCAGAACATCAGCTCCTGCAATATATCTCGACATGTTACGCAAAGCATCGCGGGTTAGCTGAGCAACGTGCAACGAACGAGTGTCATTAATATCAATTGCTGTAGGAGTAATTTTGAATATTTCATCACCATCTTCAAATCCAAGAATATGTTTATATGCCCAGTAACCAAGTCCACCATCTTTAGGTAAACAATATCCGCCAATTCCGGGACCCGGGAAAATCATATTACTATGAGTCGGACGCATTTTTATTGCCTTGATAACTTTGATTAAATCAACACCGTTACGTTCTGCGAAAAGACTCCATTCGTTCAGATAAGCTAAGATTGTTGCACGATATGAGTTTTCAACGATTTTTGTAGTTTCAGATTCAATAGGTCTGTCCATCACAGTTAAGGGAAAATCTTTTGTATTTAAGACTTCATGCAGAAATTTTTCAACTCTATCACGTGCTTCTTTATTGCATCCTGAACAAACACGCCAGAAATCGCGTATGCTTGATACGTATTCTTTTCCGGGCATAACTCTTTCAAAACTATGTGATAATAATGGAATGGCTTCCATTCCGCGTTTTTTAAATTCTTTTTTAAGAATAGGCCATGCAACAAATTCTGTAGTTCCCGGAGCAACGGTTGTTTCAATTAATACTAAACAATTTTCAGGGATTTTTCCACCAATTGTTTTCAAAGTGGCTTCAAGAGCTGCCATATCGGCTTCGCCCGTTTTCATGTTTCCAAGCTCTTGTTTTGTATAATCACATTGAACATCAACAACAACACAATCAGCAAGTTTTAAACAATCGCTGTGATATGTAGCAATAAGAGTTTTTTTATCATTAACGCATCTCTTGATCAATTCATCTACTTCCGGGTCTTCAGCTTTTACAGGTGATTCACCTCTGTTTAATACTGGAATTTTCCAGTAACTTCTAAGGCTTGGTCTTTGGCATCCAATTACAAATTTACTTGGATTACCGTTTTTGTCTTCGGTGTCAGCTACAATTGCTGCCATAACTGCACCAACAAAACCAACACCCATTACAACAACAATTTCTTTACCTTCTTTACGAGCTTTATTAACCTTCTCTTCAAGTTGTTTGAATTCTTTTGCATAATTTTCCTTTTGAGGAATTGCAAATTTTTCACCGGAGGGACTAACCGAATAAGTTACATTTTTGTTTTTTTCCATGTTAATTTAATTTAAATTTTTAAAATTAATTTATTTTCAGATTTTTAACGGGCGGCAAAATAATGACATTTTATCCAAAAATAAAAATATTTCTACCTTATCTTTGCATTAAAGTTTTTTTCAAAAGCAGATATAAGCCTGTTCATAACCTTATCAACAATTTTATCTGTTAAAGTTTTTTCAGGATTTTGAAAGATAAAACTGACAGCATAAGATTTTTTACCTTTTTCTATTTTATCTCCTTCATAAATGTCAAATAAAGTAACGGATTTTAATAATTGTTTTTCAGTTTGATAAGCAAGTTTTTCAATATCTTCAAATTGGATATTTTTATCAATTAAAAGTGCAAGATCACGTCTTACTTCAGGATATTTGGGAATTTCATGGTATTTGATTTTATTATCTTTTACTGCATCCAATACCAAATCCCAGTTAAAATCAGCATAAAAAACTTCTTGTTTTATTCCGAAATCTTTCAAAGGATTTTTTGAAACAGAGCCAAATTCAACAAGTTTTGATTTTTTTAAGGTATATAACATACCTTCCTGAAAATTGCTTGAAGTTTTTAAACTTATTTCCATTTTTGAAATATCAATACTTAGTCGCTTTAGAATATTATTTACAAATGCTTTTAAATAAAAGAAATCAACTATTTCTGGGCTTGCCGACCAGCTTTCTTTATGTTTTTGACCGGTTATAAACAAAGTTAGATGTTTGGTTTCAATATATTTTGTTAAGGGATTATCTTTATTAAATTTATCAAAATCATAAAAATATATATTTCCAAATTCAAATAATTTTAAATCAGTAATTTTTCTGTTTTGGTTATAAGCAATGGTTTCTAATCCGCCAAAAAACAATGACTGCCTTAAAATATCCAGATCATTACTAATGGGGTTCAGGATTTTAACATCATTTTTCTTATCAAAAACATTATTTTTTTCAATATACGCCGAATTAATAAGGGAATTATTAATAATTTCCGAAAAGCCGTTATCACATAAATAACCGGAAATTAAATTCTGAATTTTTTCTTTATCAGGTTTTGAACTGAACGAGAGTGAAGATTTTACCTGGTTTGATAATTCAACATTATTATACCCGTATATTCTTAAAATTTCTTCAATAATATCTGCCTCACGTCGTACATCAACTTTATAAGTTGGAATTGATAATTTTAATCCTTCAATTGATTCCTGAATAATATCTATATCTAAATCGTTTAAAATATTTTTAATTATTTTTCTTTCAATAGATTTACCTATCAGGCGATCAATATTTTTGTATAAAACATCAATAGTCCACTTGTTAATTGGCTCAGGATATACATCCATTATTTCAGATGAAATACTTCCGCCCGCAATTTCTTTAATTAGCAGGGCTGCCCGTTTTAGAGCATAAACAGTAATATTAGGGTCGGCACCTCTTTCAAATCTGAATGAAGCATCGGTTTGTAAAGCATGATATTTTGAAGTTTTACGAATTGTTTTCGGATCGAAATAAGCACTTTCCAAAAAAATGTTTTTTGTTTTTTCAGTAACTCCTGATTTAGTACCACCAAATACTCCGGCAATACACATTCCTTTTGATTCGTTGCAAATCATCAGGTCATCTTTAGTAAGTTCTCTTTCAATTTCATCAAGAGTAGTGAATTTTGTGCCTTGAGCCAGTTTTTTAATAATTACTTTTCCGCCGTGAATTTCATCAGTATCAAAAGCGTGCAATGGTTGTCCTGTTTCAAAAAGAACAAAATTTGTAATATCAACAATATTATTAATTGGTCGTACTCCAATTGTTTTTAAACGATCTTTTAGCCACTGCGGGGATTCTTTAACCTGAATGCCTGAAATTGTTATTCCTGAATATCTCGGACATGCTTCCGTATCTTCAATAATAACATCAATTTCTCTTTTATGATCATCAATTTTAAAATCTTTAACAGAAGGGATTTTTAATTTTGATTTACGATCAGAATTTAAACAGTTAAAAACAGCTACAAGATCTCTTGCAACGCCAATATGTGAAGTTGCATCGGAACGGTTAGGTGTTAATCCGATTTCATAAATATAATCGTTTTCAATTTTAAAATATTCTTTGGCTTTAACTCCAATCTCTGCATTTGGGTCAAGAACCATAATGCCCTCGTGAGATGTTCCTAAACCGAGTTCATCTTCGGCACAGATCATTCCTTCGGAAATCTCACCCCTGATCTTTGTTTTTTTAATCTCAAAAGAGTGATCTTCATGATAAAGTGTTGTACCGATAGTGGCAACAAGCACTTTCTGTCCGGCAGCAACATTAGGTGCACCGCATACAATATTTAATAATTTGTCGCTACCGACATCAACAGTAGTCAAACTTAATTTATCGGCATTGGGATGTTTTTCTTTTGTTATAACCTCACCAATTACCACTCCTTCCAGTCCTCCTTTTATTGATTGATATTTTTCAAGACCTTCAACTTCCAAACCGCAATCAGTAAGCAATTCCGACAGCTTTAAAGGTTCAAAATTAATATCTATGTATTTTTTTAGCCAGTTATATGAAATTTTCATTCCTGCAAAATTTTAATTATTGCTTGGCTGCAAATGTAATGATATTTAAGAAATTATACTAATGCTGAATAGAAATGCAAAAACTTTAAACGTCTATTCAGCACGCATAACTACTTTCAAACCCGAAAGGGTTTGTGCGTATGTATAAACAGCTTTACTTCGTAAACCCGTTAAGAATTAGTATATTAGCTTATCAATCCCCAATTTACTTTATTTTTTTCAAAAGATTTTAATTGTTTTGCAAGTAGGAAATTTTCTTTATGTTCTAAACTCGGGTCGTTTTTCAGAATTTCAATTGCAAGGTTTCTTGAGTATTTTAATATTTTTTCATCTTTTATCAAATCGGCAATTTTCAAATCAAGGATTCCGCTTTGCTGTGTTCCCTGAATATCACCAGGACCTCGTAGTTTAAGATCAACATCAGCAATTTCAAAACCATCGGAAGTTCTCACCATAGTTTCAATTCTTTTTTTTCCATCATTAGTGATTTTATAATCTGTCATTAAAATACAATGTGATTGGTCAGCTCCTCTGCCAACCCTTCCCCGTAATTGATGAAGCTGCGATAATCCGAACCTTTCGGCATTTTCAATTATCATAACACTTGCATTTGGAATATCAACTCCAACTTCAATAACAGTAGTGGAAACCATAATTTGTGTTTCTCCACGGATAAATCGCTGCATTTCAAAATCTTTATCTGCCGACTTCATTTTCCCGTGAACTATACTCACAGCGTATTCAGGTAATGGAAATTCCCTTACAATACTTTCATAACCATCCATTAAATATTTTAAATCTAATTTTTCAGATTCTTCAATTAAAGGGTAAACAACATAGATTTGCCTGCCTTCTTCAATCTTTTTTTTAATAAAACCAAATACTTTCAGTCTTTTTGAGTCGTAAAGATGATAAGTTTTAACAGGTTTCCTGCCTGGAGGTAGTTCGTCAATTATTGAAAAATCAAGGTCTCCGTAAAGAGTCATAGCTAAAGTACGTGGTATTGGCGTAGCTGTCATCACCAGTATGTGTGGTGGGATAATATTTTTTTTCCAGAGTTTTGCACGTTGAGCCACTCCAAAACGATGTTGTTCATCAATAATTACCAGTCCGAGATTTTTAAATTTTACAGTTTCTTCAATTAATGCATGCGTTCCGATTAAAATTTGCAAACTACCGTTAAGCAAATTCTCGTTAATAATTTTTCTTTTTGATGTTTTGGTTGATCCTGTAAGCAGTTCAACTGAAATATCCATTCCCTTAAGCATTTTTGAGATTGTTGCAAAATGTTGGTTGGCAAGTATTTCAGTTGGTGCCATTATACAAGCCTGATAATTATTATCAATGGCAATTAAAATTGACATAAGGGCAACAAGGGTTTTGCCGCTACCAACATCACCCTGCAACAGCCTGTTCATTTGTTTTCCTGAGCCAATGTCTTTGCGGATTTCTTTGATGACTTTTTTTTGTGCATTTGTTAATTCAAACGGAAGATTTTTTTTAAAAAAGTAATTAAAATAATCTCCAACAACAGAAAAAGTGTGTCCCTTTATTTTTTGAATTCGGATGTATTTTTGTTTTAATAACCGCAACTGAATAAAAAATAATTCTTCAAATTTCAATCTTGCCTCAGCTTTTTGCAAAATATATTGATTTTCCGGAAAATGAATATTGATCAATGCTTGCTCTCTCGAGATTAATTTGAGGTTCTGAATGATCTTTTCCGTTAGATTTTCAGGAATTTCCCCGTTAATCTTCAGGACAAGATTCCCGATTAATTTACTTATACCTTTACTGCCTAATCCTCTTGATTTAAGTTTTTCAGTAGAACTGTAAAAAGCCTGAAAAGATTTGCTCAATGAATCGTGTTGTTCGGAAATAAGTTCAATTTCAGGATGAGGAATATTGAATTTCCTGTTGAAAATTGTCGGTTTTCCGAAAACGATATATTCTTCGCCGGGTTTAAATTTATCTTTGATCCATTTAATTCCTTTAAACCAAACTAATTCAATTACACCTGTTTCATCTTTCAGATACGCTGATAATCTTTTGGCTCTGCTTTTTCCGATAAGCTGAATATTAGTGATTTCCCCTCGTAATTGAACATAAGACATATCACTGGTAATTTCCCTGATTTTATAAATTTTACTTTTATCAATATATCTGAAAGGAAAATATGTAAGCAGATCACCAAATGTAAATATATTCAATTCTTTTTTTAATAACTCGGCACGTTTAGGGCCAACTCCTTTTAAATATTCGATTGATGTTTCAAGGATATTATATGACATTGAATAAACAAATTTAGAACAAATATAAATAAAATATCATGCAAAAAAAAACTCCCCAAAAGGAGAGTTTTAATGAAAACACTTTATATATTAAAATTCCCAAAGATCATGTTCAAATTCAAATAATTCATTTTTGATTCTTTCAGCTTCAAGCAAAGCATCCATACCGGTTGCATATTGCGAGATTTTTCTGTCATAAACATTTTGTTCTTTATAAACATAACTTCCGAACATTCTTTTCCAGAATATTTCATCATAAGTTCTTCTTTCGGCGCTATTAAACCTGTTAAACATTTCTGCTTTAGCCAGTATTGGTCTTG
The DNA here is from genome assembly GCA_030622635.1 of Bacteroidota bacterium. Classification (GTDB taxonomy): domain Bacteria; phylum Bacteroidota; class Bacteroidia; order Bacteroidales; family JADFUO01; genus JADFUO01. The sequence goes on along the minus strand of JAUXFX010000001.1, from coordinate 42,462 downwards.
CTTCAGGAAAGTGAATCCAGAATAAAGGTTCGGGAATTTCAACACCTTCCCGGTCTTTCATCATAATAGGACAAATCCCAAGTATTCTTACAAGTAATTGTGAACGTTGTTTGTCAAAATACCAGTCTTCTTTAATCCTAATACGCATAACTTTGGATGGATCAAATTCCGAAAAAATAACAGTATCATACTCATCATAAGGAGGATATGATCGATTTAGTATTGTATGGAAAGTGTCAATCTGTCTTGTTATAACTGCCTGATAAGTTAGTGGCACTAAAAATTCGTCAGTACCGGAAATATCATAAGCTGTAATTGACCCTTCTTTTAAGGCATCCATAATAATTTGCATAAAGCTTCTCCATCCGTTATGCGGTTCTAACGGGTAATAAAACGGTTGATTTATTTTTTCGCGCATATCAATAACGCGCCATATTCTTTTAGACCACATAATATCTGCCTTTCTCAATGGCGGATATGGAACAGGTTTCTTATCAATCATTCCTATGTCGGGAAAAAGTCCATCCTGTGGCGGGCTATCAAGTATTTGTGATTGTGAATTAATATTTATCGCTATTATCAAGCTTAGAGTGAATAACGAGATGAGTAGTTTTTTCATAATACCTCCTGTTAGGAAAAATTATATTTATTTTAAATTTCTAATCAATTATAAGATTTATTACATTTAAAGTACGGGTTGTGCCGTCAGGTCCAACTGCCTGTATGTTTTCAAAAAAGAATTTTTGTTTTCGTTTTGCATCTCTGATAATATTTATCATTTCTTCTGAAAACGTGTTACCTCTTGTAGTTTTAGGTATCCAGTCTCCACTGATAATAGTAGCCATAGTAAAAGATTTAACTTCAAAATACAGATCAAATTCAAAATCCTTCATTGAAGGTATAATTGCATTAGCAGCTAATAAAGTATTTTTATTAATTGCACCTTCTTTTTGACCTGCAATTTCTGCAATAGGAGCAGGGACTCTTTTTACACGGAATTCGCTTGATCCCATATTTATTCTTTTGCCTTCAAAATTTGCATCAGCAGTTACTACTGCTCTTTTCATACCTTTTGGTACTCTTACTATCCAGTCTTTACCTTCAGGGTCACGTGTTAAACTAGCACCGGAAGTTATGTCTGGATAAAGATTTTCAGCAGCCACACCTGGAACTGAAATTGATACCGGATTATCAACTCCAATGTAAAATACATTCATTTTGGTAGCTGCTACAGTAAGCGAAGGCGGACCCACAATATAGTCACCTTTAAAATGAAAATTCAATGCTTCACCTTCAGGGTTTAAGATTTTAATTATACCCGCATATTTTTGAGGTCCTTCGGTATTTCCGGTGAAAGATAGTTTTACAACTCCTTTTTTTCCTTCAACCGGCACAGCCCTTTTAATATTTCCGCTTGTGATGGTGTCAACTCCCTTTAATACAAAAACTTCAGGGTCTTGTTTTGTGTCATAGGCAGCAACAAATACTTCAGCTTCATAGGTTTGACCTTTCAATATGTAAGAAGTTTTCGGAACAACTTTAGCATTAATTTCATCAAACTTAAAATCTTCGGCGGTTACAGAAGAATATAGAAGGCTAACAACATCAAATTCAGCACTTTGAACTTCTGAAATAAATTTATTTAATATAGTTACATCGGCAGCTAAAATTGTATAATAAAAGTTATATTGTTCCCATGTAAGGGGTTTTCCGTCTGCATTATAGTATGGTCCTTTTGTGATTAATCCTAAACGGTCACTATCAAGAGGTTCACCAGCTATCTCAAGCATTTGATCTCTGTAATTATTTATTTTTCTTTTTAGTTTTCCTGCTTCGCCGGTAGTTCCGTCTTCCGAACGGCCAAAGAAATATCGTGTTGGTTCGGTAAACATATCTTTGGCATGAACCTGCCCTAATGGAATATTTTTTGCCTGTTCAACTGTTTCTATCAAACCATCTGTACGTATAATAACAGCATATTTTACACTATCAATATATCTGACAATTCGTTCAGATAACTGTTTTGCTTTTTGTGCTTTTTCCCAGTATGGACCTACTTTGTTAGGATTAATTTTTAGTTGTTGTTCAAATCTATTGTAAGTGTCATCAATTTTACTGGCAAAATTTGCTTTAGTATTTTCAACACTTTTGTTAACCACAATAAATGCATCTAACATCTCTTTTGAAACGTTAAGTGCCAAAAGTGCTGTCAACACCAGGTACATCATCGCAATCATTTTCTGTCGCGGGGTTTCCTTATATCCAGCCATAAATAATTATTGTAATTTTTAAATAAATATTTTTTCTATATTACTGATTTTATTCAGTTTTAACTGTTTGGATTAAAACTCATAGCCGACAGCATATTCCCATATACTTTATTAAGGGCAGCTACTTTTTCTGTTAATACATCAATTTGTTCTTTGTAGATTCCCATTTTATCAGCAGATTCATTAATATTTTCAAGAAACTGGTTCATAGTTTGCTGAAGTTTGGCAGATGATTCAACTTGCTGGTTTGTGCCTTGTAATTGCAATTCATATACAGCATTCAAAGCAGACAGATTATCTGATATTCTTTTTAATTGTTCATTATAAGAAGAACCTTCTGCAGCTGAAAAATCAAGAATTTCAACTGATTTTGAAAGAATTTCTGCTGATTTAGTATAATTTTCAACTAAATTATTTGCTGATTGTGTAGCTGCTTTAATACTTCCTGCAAATTCATGTGTAACAGATAAATCGTTTTTGATTGATTCTGATGCTTGTGAATATGCATTTGAAAGATTAGCAGCACCGATTGATGCTTGTTTAATATTATTAATGTATTCTATTGAAGCACCTGAATCCTGATTAAGCGATTCGGAAGTTTTTTTGTATGCCTGAGAAAGTTCACCGGCTGAAGAAGAAGCATTTTTTACATTTTCAACAAATTCGTTTGTGGCAATAGTTGCATTTGATACATCTTTTAATTTTGATGTTTGATCACTCAAATTTCGTAATCCCATGCCAAGGCTCTCAATCAACTCCGGTCCGATTTTAGCTTCTGCAAGCAGGTCGTCTAATTTTTCGGTAACTCCAATTCTCTTTTGTTCAGCAAGATCCATTCCATGATACATACCTGCTAATTCCGGATAAACCAAACTCCAGTCCGGTTCAACATGTGGTGGTTCGAATGCAGAGAAAAAGAATATTAACGATTCTGTACCTAAACCTACAATCAACATATAATCTGCATATGGATAGTGATTAATTTTAAAGAGTGCACCTAAAATTACGACTGCCGCACCCCAGCCATAGAGTTTAGCCATAAAATTTCTAAATCCTCTACTTCTTACTAAATTGTTTAAACCCATAATATTAAATAGTTAGGTAAATAATAATTTTTAATTTGAAATATACTATTAAATTTTTAATTATAAACTTTTGAAGCACGTGCAGGATTATCATCCTTGTTTCTTCCAAGATAAGGCTGGATACACCTGAAACCGATATAGCATTTTGCTGTATCCTGATATTCATAAGCCCTGGTTGTAACTTGTAAATAATATGCAATATCTTTCCATGATCCTCCTCTTATGACTTTTCTCTTCATTGCAGGCGGATCGGATTCTTTTGCATTGTAAGTATAATTAGGATTCATATCCCATGTAAAATTATATGATGAAGGATCATAAGCGCTGTTTGTCCATTCTGCCACGTTGCCAGCCATGTCATAAATACCCCAATCGTTTGAAGGATAATGGGCAACGATTACAGTACGCAAGCCACCATCATCAATATAATTACCTTTAAGTGGTTTGAAATTTGCCAAGAAGCAGCCTTTTTCGTTCCTTGTATAAGGGCCTCCCCATGGAAACGGACTTAAACCATAACCTCCGCGTGCTGCCCATTCCCATTCAGCTTCGGTAGGCAATCGAAATTCGGCTAAACTGGTTCCTCCCTTTTTCCCTCTCAGATAACTGTTTAACATTTCTGTTCTCCAAACACAGAATGCTTTTGCCTGCCTCCAGTTAATGCCTACTACAGGATAATTATCATAAGCAGGATGCCAGAAATATTTTTCTGTCATCGGATCGTTAAATGAGTAAGTATAATCATGTATCCAAGATAATGTATCCGGATAAACATTTATTACTTCTTTTCTAACATAAACCGACCTGTCTCTTAAACCTTGAGGGCGGTTTGCTAAACTTGCATTCTCAAAATTTGCTTCCTGTGTAAAATCTTTGACAGCAGCAGCGTGTAAGTCAACCCAGTAATATTCGTAATTCAATTTTCTGGTATCAATTTCTTTTCTTCTGAAATATCTTTCATGTTCAGGTAAATACATATCTTCAAGAACATCTCTAACATCCTGTTCATCACTTTGCCAGTCAATATCTTCGTCCCAGTTTAGATATGGGGGGTCGTATAATTCACCTGTTTTTTTATTCTCTTCAATTAAATAATCTTCGGGATTGAGTTCGCCAAGAAGAGTTCGGGCAATAGAATCTCTTACCCAATAAACAAATTGCCTGTATTCATTATTTGTAATTTCAGTCTCATCTATAAAAAATGCTGACACTGAAATTGTTTTCGGCTCATGAAGTTGTGAATAAGAAATATCCTGATCACTAACACCCATTGTATAGCTTCCCTGAGGGATAAACATCATACCATATGGATCAGGTTGATAAAATGGTTTTGATTTTCTGTTCACTCCAACAAGTTCTCCATTTCCTGAATTACTGCAACTGCCCAGAAAGATTATTATTGCTAAGTAAATGAATAGTTTTTTCATGTTTTTAATATTTAATTGTCAAACTAACGGGAATTACAAATATTTATTATTTTGGGGGTTCAAAATTAAAAAAAAACTGAATAAAAAAAATTAATAAACGAATTAATTATAAAAATCTTGTATTTTTATATCTTTTCCTCGCTCTTTCTACTTCAATTTTAAAGCAATAACCCAATAAAACTTCATGGCTGCCATTCATTCCGATTGATGAAAGTGGAATATCATAAGCATAACCTATGCGGAAGTTTTTGTATTTCATTCCAAGTATTACCGCCACGGCATCCTGTACTCTGTATGTAACGCCTCCCCAAAACTTATTATTGTATTTTACAAGAGCATTTATATCGTATTGGGTTGATGAACCGTCGGTTTTTATAAAAATTGATGGGTCAATTTGGAAAGAAGGATTATTTGGTAAAGTAAATTCATAACCTGCAGTGAAATAAAAAGTTCTTTTTAAAGTGTAATTAAAATCATTTTCAAACTTCCATTTTGACTGAGCTAAGTTATATGATGATATACCAATATAGTATGCATCAGGGACTTTATAAAACAAGCCAAATGCAAAATCAATAAGCATAGTGCTTCCGTTACTTTTCAGGTTATCAATTACGGGATCTACCTCGTCAATTGCAATGTATTTAGAAGCATCAACTGATTTGTTCAAAAAAATGATTTGAGCACCAATCCCCAATACACCCCTGCCCAAGTCGCGATGATATGAATATCCTACATTTAATCCCACATTTTTTTGAAAACCTATTTTATCCTGAATAACCGATACTCCGATTCCTCCATGTATCATTCTGACAGGTGTATCGAATGTAATCAGAAATGTTTCGGGGGCAACTTTGTTACCTTCGCTATCTTTAAAACCGACCCATTGTTGTCTTACTAATCCGGATACACACATTGCTCCACTTATTCCTGCATAACCCGGGTTTACAGCCATATTAGTAAACATATTCTGAGTAAATTGAGGCATTTGTTGTGCAATGCTCATATTGCCAATAAACAATGAAAATATTATTACGATTATGTGTTTTTTAAAATTCATTAAATAGATATACAATATGTTTATAAGAAGGGCTAAAATAGTAAAAATATTTTTCTTTAAGACAAAAGTTTAAAAATAAAACTTGTTTTATTAGAATTATTTTTCAAATATTTAGTTTAAACCCACCAAAATCAATTTGTTGCAAAAACGTAATAGTGTTGAAAATATTTTATTTTTTCTTTTTAATATTATAAAACTAATTACTTTTGCAGCCATTTTTTAACACTTAAAATCTTATTAAGTTATGGCATTCATTCAAAAGGAAAAACTTTTTTCAAAGAAATGGTTTTTAAATTACAGTTTAATTTTATTTGGATCATTTATACTTGCTTCAGGATTTGTATTATTTATTGCTCCTTATAAAATAATACCGGGAGGAGTATATGGGATATCTATAGTTTTGCATTATTTGATTGATACTCCGATAGGTATGACTGCATTGGCATTTGATATTCCATTAACAATTATTGGTATAAAAGTATTGGGGCCGAGGTTTGGTGTAAAAACGGTTGTAGGTTTTGTTCTTACTGCCTTTTTTGTAGATGGATTAACATACTTTTGGGGTAATGCACCATTAGTTGAAGGCGATGCTTTGCTTTCTTCAATTTTCGGAGGTGTTTTTGTAGGCTTGGGACTCGGTTTGATTTTTAAAGCAAAGGCTACTTCAGGTGGATCCGATATTATTGCTATGATAATCGGTAAATATACAAAAATCCCTTTGGGTCAATTAATGATCTATGTTGATTCGGCAATTGTTTTGGTTGGATTAGTTGCTTTCAGAGATTGGAAAATCCCGTTATATTCTTTAATAGTGATTTTTATTACAGGCAAAGTAATCGATGTTGTATTGGAAGGTATAAGTTATGATAAAACATTATTCATAATTTCTGATAAGTATGAAGAAATACGAAATAAAATTATTAATGATTTGAATCGCGGAGGTACTTATATACACGGAAACGGCATGTACAACAATGCTGAAAAAACATTGATTTTTGCTGTTGTTAACAGGCGTGAGTTAGCTATGCTTCAGGATTTTATTAATAAGGTAGACCCAAAAGCATTCATGACAGTGATTAATGCGAATGAAATTATAGGCAACGGTTTTAAATCGTTAAAGGATAAGGTAGCTGATTGAACAATATTTTAAATAGACCCTATAATGATATATTTATTTAAAAAGTTTAATAATATCATTCCCATTAGCAAAAATCAGCAAACTGAATAAAATTACCATTCCAACAATTTGGGCATATTCCATAAATTTATCACTGGGTTTTCTGCGGGAAATAATCTCATAAAGTAAGAACAATACATGACCTCCATCTAAAGCAGGAATAGGCAATAAATTAAGAATAGCTAACATTATTGATAAGAAAGCTGTTAGTTTCCAGAAATGCTCCCAATCCCATGTTGAAGGGAAAATACTACCAATGGTAATAAATCCGCCGATTGATTCATAGGCTTTGACTTCGGATGAAAATAACAATTTTAATTGTTTGAGATAACTACCAATTCCATCATAAGCTTTAATTATACCGGCCGGTATAGCTTCAAAAAAAGAATAATTTATTTCGTTGTATGTAAAGTAATTATCAAGCGATTTGGGATATACTCCTATTAAACCCTCTTCAGGAACATTTACATTTATATTTAATGTATCGGAATTTCTTAGAACCAAAACAGATATTTCTTCATTTTTATGTTTTTGAATTTCATTATAAAATTCATCAAAATAAATCATTGATTTATCATTCAATCCAATGATCTTGTCATCAATTATCAGTCCTGCTTCTTTTGCGGGTGAGCCTTTTCTGAAATCACCAACTTCAAAAGGGAATCTGATAAAAATAAAATCGGGTGATTTATGTTTTATGAGTTTACCAATAAATCCTTGAGGGACTTGAATTTCCATTGGTATACCATTCCTGGTTATTTGTATTGTTTTTCCTTCATCAAGAATTAATTTCAAAGGGATTTTTAAAAAATCTTCAACAGGCTCGTTGTCAATTGTAATAATTTTATCACCATTTTGTAAGCCCATTTCCATGGCAAGCGAATCACAAACAATACCGTATTTATTTGCTTCTGTGGTTGGGAGATATTGTTCGCCCCAGGTAAAAAGTATAATTATATATATGGCAATTGCGAGTAAAACATTAACCGTTACTCCGCCAAGCATAATTATCAGTCTTTGCCATGCCGGTTTCGAGCGAAATTCCCATGGTTGCGGTGGCTTTTTTAATTGCTTCTTATCCAAAGATTCATCAATCATCCCTGAAATTTTTACATAACCGCCTAAGGGCAGCCAGCCCAAGCCGTACTCGGTATAATTTTTCTTAAATTTAAATATTGAAAACCATGGATTAAAAAAGAGATAAAATTTTTCTACACGTGTTTTAAAAATCTTTGCAGCTACAAAATGCCCCATCTCGTGAAAAATCACAAGTATTGAAAGACTTAATAATAATTGTATGATTTTGATAAAAATATCCATATTAGAAATTTAACGTATATAACTTAATGCTTTTATTCTTGTTTCATTATCAGTAAAAACATAATCCTCGTACGACGGGTCTTTAATGAAATTGATTGTTTGCATACATTTTTCAATTACATCCGGCATTTTAAGAAACCCGATTTTATCATTTAAAAATGCTTCAACAACAACTTCATTAGCAGCATTCAAAATGCAGGGTATGTTGCCACCCATTTTTACAGCCTCAAAAGCGAGTGCAAGATTACGAAAAATTTTTAAATCGGGTGCTTCAAAGGTTAATTCGGGATAATTAAAAAAACTAAAACGAGGAAAATCGGATTTTATTCTAAACGGGAAAAATAAAGCATATTGAATCGGTAGTTTCATATCTGGTAATCCCATCTGGGCTTTCATTGAACCATCACAAAACTGAACAATTGAATGTATAATTGACTGGGGATGAATAATTACCTCAATTTGTTCGGGCTTTAAATCAAATAACCAATGGGCTTCAATAACTTCCAAACCCTTGTTCATTAAGCTTGCAGAATCAATGGTTATCTTATTTCCCATTTTCCAGTTTGGATGTTTCAGGGCTTGTTCTTTTTTAACATTTTTTAAGAATTTATTTTCTTTTCCTCTGAATGGTCCACCCGAAGCTGTCAAGTAAATTTTTTCAATAGGATTAAAAGATTCTCCGGCAAGGCATTGAAAAATTGCCGAATGTTCGGAATCAACAGGAATAATATTTACTCCATTTTTTTTAGCTGATTCAGTAATAAGTTTTCCGGCAACAACCAACGATTCTTTATTTGCCAGGGCAATCTGTTTTCCTTTTTCAATTGCTTTTAATGTGGGCTTTAATCCCGCATAACCTACCAATGCAATCAAAACAAGATCAATAGAATCCATTTCAATTATTTGAGATATAGATTCATTACCACTAAAAACCTTAATATCATAAGTATTTAAAGCATTATAAACTTTATTATAAAATTTATCGTTGGCAATAACAACAGCATTAGGTTTGAACTTAATTGCCTGTTCAACAAGCAGGTTTGCATTTGAATGAGCAGTAATTACTTCAAGTTCAAAATTTTCAGGATGTTGATTGATAACTTCCAGTGCTTGTGTGCCTATTGAGCCTGTTGAACCTAATATTGCAATTCGTTTTTTCATTTTATAATCATCAAAATGTCATGTAATCCAAGGGATTTACCGGTGTTCCATTATACCACAATTCAAAATGCAGGTGCGGACCTGTAGTTAATTCACCCGATTCGCCAACTATTGCTATCGGTTCACCGGCTTTAACAAAATTCCCTTCTTTTTTCAATAAAGCTGCATTATGTTTATAAATTGATATAATATTTCGCTGATGTTGAATCCCTATAATATAACCTGTTGCCACTGTCCAGCCTGAAAATATAACAGTGCCGTCCAGAATGGCTTTTACTGTTTCATTTCGTTTTGCAACTATGTCAATACCATAATGTTTCTCGCCAGGGTTAAATTCTTTTGTAATGATACCTTTCATTGGTGTAAAAAACACAAAACTCCCCATTGTACGATTATCTCCATATAAATCTTCATATTCATTAAAATAAAGATTATATTGAACCTGGTTTTCAAATTCAGCTCTAAGTAATGAATCTTCAATTGATCTTCTTAAAGATATTGTATCGTAATTTATATTTGTTTGCGGTTCTTCAGGAATAAAATCAACAATCTCTTTACCTTCAATAATATTTTTAATGTTATGAATATATAGATTTTTTTGATTAAAATCCCTTTCTAAAGAATCGACTTTTTGCTGTAGAAAATATATTCTTTTAGGCAGAGTAACATCCATATAACCCGGAATATATTCCCGCAAAGGAGTAAAAGCAATTATGATTGTTGTTAAAAATATCAAAAAAATTGAAAGAGTACCTAAGGTAATGAAAACATTTAAACGTGATAACCTGAATGATACCCTTTCTTCAAAAGTTTCATCATCTAAAATAATCAGCCGGTATTTATCTCTTAATTTATAATACCATTTATTCTTACTTTTTTTACGTGGCATCTGTTCAATAAATTTTTCAGCCTGCAAATCTACAAACAAAACCTAAATTTTTCAGGTATTTTAAAAAAATAAAATAATTTTGTAAAATCAAAGTTAATAAAGCATAAATCTTCAGCACCTTGGTAATAAAAAAAATATATAAATTTATTAGCATAACAGCAGCTTTTTTTGTGTTGATTATTTTGTTTTCATGCTCAACAAAAAAAAATAGTTTTACACGAAGAATTTACCATAATTTAACATCCCATTATAACTGTTACTGGAATGGTAATGAAAGTTATAAAGAAGGAAAAACTGAGCTGAAAAAAATTGTTGTTGATGATTACAATAAAATCCTTCCTGTTTTTAACTATGGAACAGATCCTAATGCAAAAACACTAAATCCATATATGGACAGGGCAATAGAAAAAGCCTCAATAGTTATTCAGCGTCACTCAATGCATTTTGGCGATAAGGAATATTGCAGATGGATTGACGACAGCTATATGCTTATCGGAAAAGCATACTTTTATAAGCAGGAATATATTGGTGCCCGCAGAACCTTCAATTTTGTGATTAAAGAATATAGCAAAAATGATATTAAGTATGATGCAATGTTGTGGTTGGCTCAAACATACAATCAAATGGGTGAATTTGAAAAATCAGAGGCATTGCTTAACTCATTTCAAAGTAAAGAGGAAAAAGAATTTATTAAACCTAAATTTTTGAAAAAGTTCCCATTAATATTTGCAAATTATTACATACTTCAGGAAAAATATGACCCTGCAATAAATTTTTTATACAGGAGCATTGAATTAAATTCAAACAAACAACTTATTACAAGGCTTAAATTTATCCTCGCCCAGATTTATCAAAAGGAAAATCATCTCACTCAAGCTTCGGAATTATATTCACAGGTTATTAAACGAAACCCTCCTTATGAAATGGCTTTTCAGGCAAAAATTAATTTAGCCAAAACTTATGATGCAGCATCAGGTGATAGTAAGCAGATTAATAAAACACTAACAAAAATGCTTAAAGATGTTAAAAATAAGGAATATAAAGACCAGATTTATTATGCATTGGCTGAGATTGCCCTTAAAGATGGCAATGATACATTAGGTATAAATTATTTAAAATTATCAGTTAGTTCAAGTTCTAACAATGCTTATCAAAAAGTAACATCATCATTAAAACTTGCTGATATTTATTTTATAATTCCCGAATATGAGAATGCTCAGGCATATTACGACACTGCAATGCAATCATTGCCCGAAGACTTTCCCAATTATGAAGTAATACGAAACAAAGCACTAACACTATCATCTTTGGTTACAAACTTATCAGTCATTCAGCTTGAAGACAGTTTGCAATATCTTGCCAGCCTGTCGGAAGATGACAGAAATGCTATTGTTGATAATATCATTGAAAAATATATTAAAGATGAAGAAGAAAGAATAGAACAGGAATTATTAGCACAACAAGATAGAGGATCATCGGGCCAAACTGACTTTACACAAGACAGCAGGACCGGAGCATGGTATTTTTACAACCAACAAATGCTTAGTTCCGGTTATACGGAATTTGTGAAAAATTGGGGTAACAGAAAATTAGAAGATAACTGGAGGTTAAGCAATAAGCAAACTATATCGTTTGGTTTTGATGAGCCGGAAGAAATTGTAGCGGATAGCTTAGGAGTTGATAGTGCTGAAATCGTTTCAACAAATCCAAAAGACAGAGAGTTTTATCTACAAAATATTCCTTTTACTGAGGAAGAAATTAAAATCTCCAATGATAAAATTATTGATGCATTATTTAATTTAGGTGGACTGTACAAAGAAGGATTAGAAGATGATAAAAAATCCATTGAATCGTTTGAGGAACTGCTTAATCGCTTTCCGCAAAATAAATATCAATTGAAAGCTTATTATAGTTTATATAAACTTTATACTGAGGAAGGTGATCAGGAAAAGATTGATTTTTACAAAAACCTGATAATTAATAAATATCCCGAAAGTGATTATGCAAAAGTTATTCAGGATCCGGATTATTATAAAACCATGTATGCACAACATGATCTTGCTGCTGCTTTGTATAAAAACACCTATGAAGCTTTTACTAATGAGCAGTATTATATGGTTATTAATTATTCCGACAAAGCAATGTCAACATATAGCGATACTGCATTAATGCCAAAATTTGAGTTCCTGCGAGCATTGTCAATCGGAAAAATTGAGGTTGTTGATTCGTTACAAACAGCTTTAAAACAGCTTATAAAAAAATACCCTCAAAGTGAAGTAAAACCTTTGGCGCAAGATATTCTTGACCACTTATCAGGTGAATCATCCGTGTCAGGCATGGATAGTTTGGAAGTATCGGGTAAAGATGCTGATTTTATTTCACCTTATATTTATGATCCTAATGCAATTTTCTTTTATATGCTTATTGTAAAAGAAAAATCTGTAAATTTGAATGCATTAAAAGTAAAAATATCAGATTTTAATAAAAAATACTACAGACTTGAAAAGCTGACAATTAACAGTATTTTGTTGGATAAAAACAGGCATATGATAACAGTAGGTAATTTTGGAAATATGGAATATGCCATGGGTTACTTTAATACAATCTCAAAAGACGAATATGTTTTTTCTAGTCTTACACCTGTTGATTATAAAAATTTTGTGATATCTACTGAGAATTATCCTGTATTTTATAAAAATAAGGATACAAAGCAATATTCAAAGTTCTTTGAAAAAAACTATTTAAAAAAATAACATATAAACACTTAATAAAATGGCTAAAAATAATATTAATGAAACCGCTTCCAGAAATTTACTCGGTGCCGACACTACCGTAAAAGGTGATATTGAATCAAACGGTGATTTTAGAATTGATGGTACTTTAATAGGTTCAATAAGTTCAAAAGGCAAGGTGGTTGTTGGTTCTACAGGAAATGTTGAGGGAGAGATCAAATGCCAGAATGCCGACATTTCAGGAAAGGTAAAAGCAAATGTAACTGTAGCTGAGCTACTTTCTTTAAAAGCTTCGGCTAAATTTTCAGGGGAAGTTACAACAGGTAAACTTGCAATTGAGCCAGGAGCAAAATTTTCCGGTTCGTGTAATATGGGGGAAACAAAATTATCAGATAATAAATTCCCTTTAAAAAATGAAGGACCTAAAATCAAAGAAAAAAGCATTTGATAGTTATGCCAGATATTCTACTATCGCTGTGCAAATGCTGGTGATAATACTCGTTGGTGTATTTGGCGGTATTGAACTTGATAAACTGATTAAATTGGAATTCCCTGTTTTTACAGTTGTTTTAGCTATTTTATCAGTAATTTTAGCTATTTATTATGTTATTAAAGACCTTATAAAAAAGAAATAACTAATTTGATATAAAACTAATATTAATGAGCAATGAAGTCTGTTTATCTCAACTTTTTAAAAAGAATAATAATTTTTTCAGTTGCTTTTGCACTGATATGTTTTATTGTCGGATATTTTTTACCTTACGAATCTATCACTCCGGCACTGCCATACTTGTTTTTATTTTTTCTTTCCGTAACACTTGTAGTTCATTATGTTTTATTAAAAGCATCTGAAAAAAGATTCAGCAAGTTTACAACCTACTTTATGCTTGCAACTTTTTTAAAACTTATGCTTTACATAGCAGTGTTATTAATTTATGTTCTTCTGAACAGATCCGATGCAATTCCATTTATAATTACATTTTTTATCTTATATATTTTTTACACTGTTTTTGAAGTAATATCCATACTTTCATATTCAAAAACCCGAAAAACAACTTAGCGTAGCATAGCTACAAACAAATTAGCTTAAGTGATAATCAAAAAACCAATACTTTGCTAAAAAATCAATCCCGAAATTTCGTGATTACAGGATAATATTATATTTGCATTAAGAAATTTATTGCTTTTAAGGAATTTACATGAAACGAACATGAACCGACGGGTTACCCGTCGGTTCACACTGGGGAATGATTATTTTTTAATAAATATAAACAGATGAAACAATTTAGCTATATCATTTTATTGATTTTAATTTTATGCGATTTTATAGTTTCTGCATCACAAAAAGATACACTAAAATCATCGAAATTTAATCCCGAATATATTGCCGATTATAAAGATTTACTTACAGCAAGATTTTATTTATTAAGCGAAAGTATCTGCTTTACAATAAACCCGACAAATTTTGGAAAAAAAATAAATTATAGACCCAATATAGATATTAAAAACGGAATAGCCGGGTTTTACAAATGGTTTGGTTTGGGATTAGCTGTTAAGAATCCTTTTAGTTCAAATAAAAACGATAGTAAAGGGAAAAGTAAGGTTATTGACTTACGTATAAATGCTTATGGAAATGCAATTGCTGCCGAACTATCGTTTCAGGATTACAGACACTTTTATATTGAAAACGCAGACGATATTTTCCAAAGCTGGAATACTGGTGATAAATACCCACAACGTCCGGATATGCATATTTTTTCTACAAGTGCTATTTTATATTACATATTTAATTATAAAAAACATTCAATCAGGGCATCATACATCCAAAACGAAAGGCAGAAAAAAAGTTCAGGTTCAATTATATTAATGCCTTCGTTTGTATATTTAAAATTATCAGCTGATTCATCCATTATTCCACAGACAATTATTGATAAATATAATATTGATCCTTATGAACAAATTATAAAAGGTGTTTTTTTTACTTATGGTTTATCTGCCGGTTATTCATACACTGTGGTATTTCTAAAATATTTTTATATAAATTATTCATTTATTCCCGGTATATTCCTGCAAACTTACAAATATGACACAGAAGAAGGTATTAACAAAAGCGAGGAAGTATCCTTATTATGGTTAAGCAGAGGAGCATTGGGTTACAATTCCGATAAATTCTATGTCGGGATTGGTGGTGTTTTTGGCTTCAATGCTTCACCGGTACAAATAGGAGAAACAAATTTTAATTACAACATGAACCAGATAAGGTTCTGGATAGGAACTCGTTTTGATGTTTTTAAATGAATTTAATTTCAACTTTCTTACTATCTTGCTATGAGAGAAATGGAAGGTTTTATTAAATTAGTTATATTTTCCGGTAAATATCTTTTCTTTGACCTATTTTAATTATTTTAACAATTAGATGATCATCAAGAATTGCTGATAATTCCTTTTTCCTTCAACTCTTCTCTAATTACAAGATAATTTCTTGTACTGTCATTTTTCCTTAAATCCACATCAATAATATCTTCAATTTCCTCAATTAACTCAATCATCCTTTCATCAGGATTTTGTAAATCTAATTGCAATGCAATTTTTTTCCCCTTGTCGTTGGTTACAAAATTAATGCCTTTCATAAATGTTATGTTTTTTGTTCAATATTATAGTTTCAATTACAAAAGTAAATATTTTTATTGATAATACGTTAAAAGGATTTTTATAATTATTAACTCAAGCTATTTAGTCCGTCCATAAAGTCCGATAGTTTAAATAAATATTAAAAATAACAAATTACAAGCACCAAATTTAAAAAATTGGTTACTGTTCAGCCTCATGTAAAATTGAATAACGAACATTTGAACATTTGAACAACGAATTAAGAAGTGTGTTTTGATTTTGATGCTGTTTCAATACTTTTAACAAAAAATATTATGTCAACAGTAACAAAAATTGTTTGAATTTATGAACAGACCCGAATTTGTATTATATAGTCCTTGCAAACACTATATACCTCAAAGCTCCCAATCTATTCCAAGTTCATTCAATTTCCATGAATTTCCTTTATTATCAATTGTTTCAAACAAACAGCTTGATTGGAATTTCCCTTTGAAACTTAATTTTTTATTGGATTGAATTAACCTTATATCTCCTTTTACCAATGCACTATGCGGAGTGTTAATTATTTTAATGACCTTAACAGAACTAAACTCATAATAACAATCTATACCGAGAGCCCAGCTTTTTTTGCATAAATTTGAAATCTCAAAGAACTTGGAATTGGGAATAGTTATATTCAACATCTCTTGGTAATCTTGCGATTTGGAATAAGCAGACCAATCCAGATATGTTTTTATGATATCCGTGATCTGCATCTTATCTACTTTGTTATTTATTATTTCACGCACTTTCAATTTCTTTTTTAAAATAAGAAAAAACCAGACTATCTTGCTTTTTAGATAGCCTAGTTTTACGCTAAATAAAATACTACCGATTAATTATGAATTTATTTAAGACTACTCCTTTATTTGTATGTAGCTTAATAAAATAAAAACCTGGTTGAAAATCAGTTACAGATATTTTAATTAAATCATTTGCATTATCCAAAACTCTTTGATATACTGATTTTCCGATCACATTTAATATTTCAATATTTTTAATGAATAAACCTGTTTCGGTTGTTTTAATATAAACTATATCATTTGATGGGTTTGGAAATATTCTAATAAATTGATTATTAAAAATCATTTCGTTAATCCCTATAATAATGGCAGATGCATATAGAAATCCAAAGGATGTATTATAATTTCCACCTGTTACAGAATAACTTACAAATGTTTCACCAATTACCCCAAAATTTGAATAATTACTCCCGACGGATTCGCCACCACCAGATGAAAGCACTTCAGCTAAAGTGCTATAATTTTGGGCTTGAGTGAAATTATTCAAGCAGAGTAAAAATATAGCAATTGAAAGTATTTTAATTGGTTTCATGGTTGTCCTCCTTATTTTTCAATGCTTCTATTTCTTCCTGTAAACTTTTAATAAGTTCTTGCTGTTTCTCCAACATTAGATACAAACCTTTAATACCTACTATTCCAGCACTTGTTAGTGCATAAAGGTTAACAGATTTACCATCTTGCCCCTTTAATTCTTCGGGTAATTCTTCTACAATGAAACCAAGTCGAGATTGAGTTGATTCAGCTTCCCAATTATAAATATAGTTGGCAGGCTTCATTAGTAAGATTTGCTCAAGCCAATATGCGGTGCCGAATTGGTCAATATATTTTATGTTAGACTTGAGACTTCTTGAACTCCGGACATTGAAGCTAGATGCACTCATGGGCCGCCATGTACCCGATAAGTTGCGTGAATCAACTCCGAATGTAGAAGATAACTGCATAGTGCCTGAATTTGCACCTATTTGCATTGTGCCATCATTTTTCATGTCAAGAATAAAATTTTCGCTTTGATCAGCAGACCTAATCCTAATCCCTCTTTGACCATCAGTAGCCGGGTAAACTTCTATCGTCCCCCCTGCTACATTAAGGAGTTCTTGTGGATTTGACGTGTTAATTCCAACATTCCCTGCTTGTGTAATAAACAATCTTGGTGCCCAACCTCCTGAATAACTTTCAATAGCGTATCCTTTATTCAAGTCACCTCTAATACCAACATTCCACGAATTACCAAAACCTACTGAACCAGACGAATACCATGTTCTAGCAGAACCTGTTGCAGAGCCTGATGTTACATACTCTTCTACATTGCTTGTACTAAAAACTTCAAAGATTCCATATGGATTAGAAGTTCCAATACCAACATTGCCAGAATTGTAAAAGATGTTGCTACCACTTTGTGACCAGAGACTGCTGCCTGTTGGATTTGACGGTTTCCATTGGTTCCCACTCCATGTTAACACTTGGTTTGTAGAAGGTGTTGAACTTGAAACAGGCCTGTTCTGCAAGCCGATTACTTTTGGATTTGGATAATTCCCTGATAAATCACCACCCGCTTGAGTACCATTAAGAGTTTCATCTATTTGAGGTTTCCATTGTGATCCATCCCATTTTAATACCTTATTTGTAGAAGGTGCTAAACTTGAAACAGGCTTGTTCTGCAAGCCAATTACTTTTGGATTTGGATAATTCCCTGATAAATCACCACTCGCTGTGCCTGTTGGGGGACCCCCAGTTAAATCTGTGTTAGGCACCCATTGAGTACCATTCCATTTTAATACTTGATTTGTACTTGGAGTACCTGATACAGGATTACCTGCTATTTTCTCTGCATCTACAGATTTTTCTGCTTTATAAGCTTTATAAGCATAAGCAACTGATAATATATCTGTTTGAGGTGAAAGCGTAACACCTTCAACTGATATTTGCAAAGTAACACTTGAAGTATTATCAAAAATACTTGTTGGAATAGGCGTTGTTTCGCCAAGTGTTACTGAATACAGCCCGTTATTTACTGTAACGCTTTTTGTTTCGCTCCACGTACTGATGGTAAATGTGATGCTTTTTGTTCCGTTTACAGGGTTGCCATTTTCAAGCAATTTACCCTGATAAGATATTTTCTGTGGTATCTCCTGTGCGAATAATCCACAAAAAACTAAGATTCCAAGAATAGTAAAAAATACTTTTTTCATAATAACCTCCTATTTTTGATTAATAAAATAATTTGATTTAAAATAAACTGAAACAAAATTACAACCAGATGATACCAACTTCCAATACCATCAAAATGGTAAATTGATACTATTAAAAGGGGATGGAGGGATTTGTGATTTATGATTTTAGATTTTAAAATTTAGATTTTAAAATTGATGAATGTCGGAGCGAAGCGGAGATCCCGATAGCGAAGAATGAGCGTATCTGGAGTTAAATGGTTGAATTGTTAAATGGTTAAACTTGTCAGCACCCCGGCGGGTTGTTATTTGTTTTTTTGATATTGGGTGTTTGAATAATATATCCACAACTAAACAAAGGGGCGTATATCCTGCAGATTTTTTTGAGTCAGGGAATATTAAACTATATTTGTAACTGTTCACAACTTAAAAATTTTAACATTACTTTAAATGATTGAAACGAAATTGACCTAATTAATCTAATTGCACTAATTTCTAATCAAATGGCAAGTTACATGTTATTCAGCAATCGCATACTAATTGTGTATTTGCTAAATAACTTTCTTTGTTTGTTTCTAAAAGCAGCATAAAAGCATCAATCAAATTCGCTTTCAGTTCATCTATTGTTTTGCCCTGTGATATTGCAGCTGGAAACTCCTCAATTTGCCCGACATACCAACCATCTTCTGATTTTTCGATTATTGCTGTAAGATTCATTTTTAATTTCATTATGTCGTGGAATTGAAGAACGTTTATTTTGTGCCGGGTTTATCCACCACGAATGATTTCCTCCTTCACGTAATAATATGCAACCATTTATTCGCAGATACTTAAGAAGTTTGCTTCTTTTCATACAGCTATTCTCTCTTCTTCATAACCTTCTCCGGCAACTGATAGTGCATCTTGCCTGTTAAATTCCAGGGCTTCTTTCAGGATTATTTTCAGGCTTTCTAATAATTTACTTCGGGTTTTTTCCTGGCAATTTACACCTGGAATCTCCTCAATCCACCCTACCCACCAATCCTCAATATTATTTATAATTGCAGTATATTCCATAACAATTGATTATTTTTATTATCCCGTTTTATCATTTCTACAAAGATAAGTGTTTTACACCAGAAATTCAATTTTTGTAAATAATTTTTTGATGTTACAACTCAAAAGTGTTTCGGTATCGGCTATATCTGCATCACGCATTGGGCTTGAAATAGTTTAATATTTGACAAAGATTTAATTTTAGATAAATAATACAAACAAAGTTAAAACAAATTTATACCAGCCCATTTTCCCTCGCAAATACCACCAATTCAGCAGTTTTATGAAGCCCTGCTTTTTCTAAAATGTTTCTCCTGTGGGTATCAACTGTATTTTTACTGATATATAATTTTTCAGAAATTTGCTTGCTTGTTTTATATTCGGCAATTAACTTTATTATTTCTATTTCCCTTTCAGAGAACTTACTGAGCACATCAGTTTGTTTAGATTTTTTTTCTTTTAAACGCGTATAAATGCTACTTTTATATCTGTTTATTGTTTCATTTAATTCATCAATATCAACCGGTTTGAGGAGGTAATCAAATGCTTCTTTTTTAATTGCTTTGATAGCATATTGATTATATCCGGTTACAAAAATGAAATCTGGATTTACATTATTTTTTCTGACTTCACGTACTACATCAAAACCGGTTAACCTTGGCATTTCAACATCAATAAATACTAAATCGGGTATTTTTGAAGTAATACTATCAATGCCTTTTTCCGGTTCTCCTTCAATGCCAATTATCTTAATACCTTCAAACTTACTTAAAAGTATTACAATTCTATCCCTTGCCTCTTTTTCATCATCAAGTATTATGCAGGTTATTTGTTTCATAGTTGATCATTAAATTTATTATAACTGCTCTAATATGTTTTAAATTTCTAATTACTCTAATTGATCTAATTGCTCTAATCAAATCCCAAAATCTAATGTCTAAATTTTGGTTATTATTACATTGGTCATTTTTTAGGTCAATTAGATCAATTAGAAATTAGGTTAATTTTTTACTTCACTTTATGAAAAATTGAATTGAATATTAAATTTAATTCTTTTGCTTCCTGCCATAATGGTTGTCCATCCTTTTTCAATTCAGGAACAGCAAAAACAATCATTCGTATGAAGTGCTTTGATTCCCGAGATTCTTTTTTAACTATCCCTATTTTGTGTTTAAAATCTTTTTTACTCTCTGCATCATCGGCTTCACAATAATTAGCCCCAACACTAGTACCTGATTTAACAAGCTGTGTGATTAGCGGATTTGTTATCAGGTCTCTTGGAACTTTTTTACAAAATTCTATAACATCTTCTCCAAACTTAGCTGTTCTTTCTTCTAAATCATATTTTATATCGTCCTTTTCCATATTAATTAATTATTTTTTATTTATTGGTCATTTTAAATTGGTCATTTTTTAGGTCAATTAGATCAATTAGAAATTAGGTTAATTATCCATTTTTTAACGAATTACCCGATTATGTTCTTTATTTATCCTGGACTCACGTTAATTTTAACAGGTACATTAATTATTACTTTTGTACCTGCCGGATCCCCAAAATTATCATATAAATCAACAATATCATATTTTATCTTGATCCCTTCCAGATTATAGTAAAGCTCTAATATTTGATCAAGTATCTTCAATCCCTTTCCTGTGCTTAATTTAGAATATTCTTTTGCTTTTATCCTGCCAACACCATTATCACTAATAGTAAAAATGTAATTTTTGTTACTTGCTTCCAAACTGATATTTAATTCTCCTTTGGTCTTTAAATGCCTGATTCCGTGTTTTATCGCATTTTGAACAAAAGTATGTAAAAGCATCTTTGGTACTTTATTATCCTGATTTACATTTTTAGCTATCTCAATTTTATAATCAAACTTATTATTCAGACTGAATTTCTCAAGATCCAGAAAATTTTCAACATATTCAATTTCTTCGGACAAAGAGATTGAAATATCGTCAGAGCGTAAAATAGTATTTCTTAACATTTGGGCATATTTACCAAAAATATAGTTTGCCTTATCCGGATCATTTTGGTAAAATAAGGTTCCTAATGAATTTATAATATTCAAAGTGAAATGAGGGTCAGTCTGGGTTTTTACATACTTAAGCTGCAGCTCGGCGATCTTCTTTTCTGTTTCATATTTATGCTTTGCTCTGATCTGTTGTACTTTTTGTAAAAGAAAAAGGAAGAAAAAGACACCCACATATATTCCAATCCAGATGAAGTATTTAAGGGGATGTAGTGGATTTTTAGAGTATTCTATAATAAAACTTTGCCCGCCTATTTGAGTATAAAGTTTCGGTTTTTCGTATCCTTGCCTTTTAATAGAAAAATATGGCCATACATTCATATTATTGATAAATTCCAATTTAACAGGAAATGTAAAATCATTTCTTGTTATGATCAAACCTTGTTTATCTTGCGCAGTGAAGACAAATTCATCCAATCCATCTAAATCCGCATCAATACGAAAAGGCCTTACATTTTGAATATCCGGTAGAGAAATTTTGCTAACAATATTTAAATTCGAATCAATTTGCTCAATTTGTCCATTATTTAGGAACAAGTATAAATCATTACATCTTACTTTATCTCGTGACATAAGAAATGAATTTTCAATGACACTAAAATCTTCTAATAATCTTTCCTTGATTTCATTCCCATTAGAATCAAACAATATAAGCTTGTTATCTATGTTTTCTGTCCCCTGGTGTTTTTGTAAAACAATAAGATAATTAGTTTTAAATGGCCTAAATGGCTTTACATCTATAATTGTTTTGTACTGGCCAAACTTTTTGGGTTCAAATAAAAAATTCATTTTTCTGTCTAATACCATTAGCCAGGCATGTGTATCGGGATAATCTATTGAATCCCTATAAAAGTTTCCATGCGCACAACTTTTCCCCATATATTCATTGTATCCGTCATTATTTATATCAAAAGCTACAGGTATATGGATTGCAGTGCCACTTACCGGCGATTTAATAACTGTGTCATTGAAAATATCCACCAAGTATAGATTTCTTGGTTGTTTTGACCTCCCTGTATTTATTCCGAAAACCAGTTCCTTGTAACCGTTCTCATCAGTATCAGGTGAGTCACAGAAATGAGCATGGCAATCGTATCTACCATCATACATACTGCATTTGTCAATGAATAACTTTATGAAATGAGTTTCCCCAACCTTATATGGGTTAACACCGGTAAGGATAATTGAATCATTTTTAATTGTTAAAACAAATATTTCAGCAATAGAATCACTATTGTAATCGCAATATATAAAAAAATCACCTGGGGTAAAAACTCCCTCAAAATTCTTTTGATCAATAATTTTTCCTTTATTTCTTACAATTAATGAAGGATAATTATCAGGTGGGCCATAATACAAGATTTCTTCACTAAAACCGTCAGAGTCCAAATCATAATATGAAAAGATTTCAGGTTCATGAATTTTTCTTGTCTCATTGATTTTAGCCTTGTATTTATTAAATACAGGAGGAAGTAAAGAAATTATAATACAGCTTATCAGCAAACTGAGAGTTAAAGGATGAATGAGTATGTTCAAGCCCCGTTTTATCATTTTGGGTAAGATAAATGGAATGTTTTATTAAGTTTGTTATATTTTCCTGTAAATATCTTTTCTTTGACCTATTTTAATTATTTTAACAATAAGGCAGTCATCATGAATTGAATAAATAATTCTGTACATGCCAATTCTAATCCTATATAAATTCCGTTTCCCTTTTAATTTAACACATTCCCGTGGTCGTGGATCTTCAGCAAGTTTAAGAATTTCAATATCAATTCTATTTGCATATCTAAGCGGGATTTTAGCAAGATCCTTTATTGCATCTTCGCTGATTTTAACCTTATGCATTGCTTATAATTCCTTTTTCCTTCAATTCTTCTCTAATTTCAATATAATCTCTTGTACTACTATTCTTCCTTAAATCCACATCAATAATATCTTCAATTTCTTCAATTAATTCAATCATCTTTTCATCAGGATTTTTTAAATCTAATTGTAATGCAATTTTTTCTCCCTTGTCGTTGGTTACAAAATTAATGCCTTTCATAAATGTTATGTTTTTTGTTTAATATTATAGTTTCAATTACAAAAGTAAATATTTTTATTGATAATACGTTAAAAGGATTTAATTGGATTTATATTGATTATTAATTCAAGCTATTTAGTCCGTCTATAAAGTCCGAAAGTTTAAATAAATATTAAAAATTACAAAACTTGTCCGTATGGATGACAAGCACCAAATATCAAATAAATTACAATGTTCAAAAATTCAATGACCAAAACAGTTTCGGTCATTTGATCATTGATATTTCGAATTTATTTGTTATTTGTTATTTGTTATTTGGTGCTTTACCTGATAAGTTTCTTAATTTTGCCCCAAAAATATTTTGTTGCCTTGAAAATTTAATATTAAACTAATGATGAAAAAAAAGAATAATCATATTTTTAGTTATGAAAAGATAGAAAACCATAATGTTGAAAATTTGGAAAAGTTAAGTGGCTATTACAAAGAAATCTTAAAATTGATTGAAGAAGATCCCAATCGTGAAGGCTTGCTTGATACGCCGTTAAGAGTTGCCAAAGCAATGCAGTTCATGACTCAGGGCTATGAACACGACCCGGTAGAAATCCTGAAATCGGCAATGTTTAGAGAAGATTACAGGGAAATGGTAATTGTAAAGAATATTGAAATATTTTCGTTATGCGAACACCATTTGATACCTTTTATTGGTAAAGCACATGTTGCATATATCCCAAACCAATACATTACAGGCTTAAGTAAAATTGCAAGAGTTGTTGAAGCTTATGCCAGGCGGTTGCAGGTTCAGGAAAGACTAACAACACAAATAAAAGAAGCTATTGATTCTACGCTCAAACCACTGGGTGTGGCTGTTGTAATTGAAGCACAACATTTATGTATGATAATGAGAGGCGTTCAAAAACAAAACTCCGTAACTACAACATCTGATTTTACAGGTGCATTCAAACGACAGGAAACCCGAGCGGAATTTATACATTTAATAGGTTCAAAATTACATTAATAAATACTCTTTTAATGCCCAATAATATTTGTTTTTTTATTTCGTTATCAAATGTAATTAATTCAATTCTATGTTGAATCTTGAATGACAAGAAACTAAGTTGCAGTGTCAGTAACAGTTAGTCGGCAGTCAACGAAAATAGACTGAGGACTGGAGACTGAGAACTGATAAATACAAAACCAATACTTTACTAAAAAAATAAAATTTTACAGGATAATAGTATAATACAAAAATGCTTACAAAAAATAACACTTTCAATATAGCCCAATCGCAACAGGAAGGGATTTCAATGTCGCGCACATTTGTTGCAAATGTTTTTTTGTGGATGTTTTTAGCACTCGCAATTACAGCAGCTACATCATATTTTTTTGCATCGGACCCCAAATTAATTGGTAGTTTAATAAATCCGGAAACAGGAGGTATGAACACTTTGGGTTGGGTAGTGTTTTTATCACCATTCGGATTTGTGTTACTGATGTCCTTTGGTTTTAGCAAATTATCTTCAGGAATATTATCATTGCTATTTATTGCTTTTGCCATTTTGATGGGAATGAGCTTAAGCTTTATTCTGCTTGTTTATACTGCCAGTTCAATTACTTTAACATTTATTGTAACTTCCGGCATGTTTGGCTTAATGGCATTCGTAGGTTATACTACCAAAACCGATCTCACTAAATTCGGCTCAATTATGTTTATGGGATTGATTGGGATAATAATTGCCAGTGTTGCGAATTTCTTTATGCATAGCAGCTCTTTGGATTATATTATCAGTTTTATTGGAGTCCTTGTTTTTACAGGTCTTACAGCTTATGATGTTCAAAAGCTGAAAAGGATTGGAAGTGGATTACAATACGGGGCTGAACCGGCAAAAAAACTAACTATTATTGGAGCTTTAAATTTATACCTTGATTTTATAAATTTATTCTTATTTTTGCTGCGTTTTTTAGGAAATCGTAAATAGTATTTTATTTGATCACATCTTTACAATAAATTTTCCGCTTTAAATTTCTTTAACAATTAAAAATTAATGTAATGAAAGCTTATGTATTTCCCGGACAGGGTGCTCAGTTTGTTGGAATGGGCAAAGATTTATATAAAAATTCTTCAAAAGCAAAAGACCTGTTTGAAAAAGCAAACAATATTTTAAAATTTCGTATAACCGACTTGATGTTTGATGGTACTGATGAAGACCTGAGACAAACAAATGTTACACAACCTGCAATTTTTCTGCATTCTGTAATTCTTGCAAAAACTTTAGGTGAAGATTTTAAACCTGACATGGTTGCCGGACATTCACTTGGAGAATTCTCTGCCTTGGTTGCCAATAAAACATTATTGTTTGAAGACGGATTAAAATTAGTATTTGCCAGAGCAAGGGCAATGCAAAAAGCTTGTGAGTCAGAATCTTCAACAATGGCAGCAATTATCGGTCTTGACGATAAAACCGTTGAAAAAATTTTAGACTCAATTAATGAGATTGTAATTCCGGCAAACTATAATTGTCCGGGACAACTGGTTATTTCGGGCTCATTCAAAGGTGTTGAAATTGCTTGCGAAAAGCTAAAGGAAGCAGGAGCTAAAAGAGCTCTTCCGTTAAAAGTAGGAGGAGCTTTCCATTCACCTTTAATGGAGCCTGCCAGAGTTGAACTTGCAGAAGCTATCAAATCTACTAAATTCAGTCAGGGTACTTGCCCGATATATCAGAATGTTACAGGCCAGTCTGTTACCGATCCTGAAATTATTAAAACCAATCTGATTTCTCAGCTAACTTCTCCTGTAAGGTGGACGCAGATAATGCAGAATATGATTGCAGATGGTGCCAAAACATTTATTGAAGTAGGACCCGGCAATGTTCTTCAAGGTATGGCTAAAAAACTTGATAGAAATATTGAAACTTATAGTGCCTGAAATTCTAAATAGTGCCAGTCTTTAAAGTCAAAGATTTACATAAAATGAAGCACCTCTGATATTTAATTAACTATTTTTTTATAACTGACTATTCAATATTTTCCCCGAAGACAAAATTTTATCAAGATATTTTTCATTAAGAGCTTGTTTCAGTCCCTGCATATAATTTGGATTATGCATATCTGTACCCAGAAATTCAATCATGTTATTATCAATAAGTTTTTCAGCTATTTTCTTTACAGGAAAAGGATAATAACCACCTAACGAAATAATATTTATCTGGAAAAACACTCCTCTGTCTTTTAAATCTTTAAACTTTATAAAGTTGTCAAACCAGTATGAATACCTTTCGGGATGGGCAAGAATAACTTTATAGCCGGCTATCTGCAAATCAAAAATATATGAAAGCAAATTAGGATGAGGACTAAAAAACGAAAGCTCAATCAAAATATAATTTTCGCCAAAGGTGAGTAAATTACCTGATTTTAACTTTTCTTCAAATTTGTCATCAATAAGATATTCGGCTGCTGCTTCAATTTTAATTTGTATTTTTTCATTTTTCAGAGCAGCACGTACTTCTTCGAGACCTATTAAGATTATTTCCGGTGTACTAATAAAAAATTCACCCTGAATATGAGGTGTTATAATTAATTTTTTATACCCAAGTTCATTTAGTTCCCTTATAAGTTCAATTGATTCTTCAATGGTTTGAGCACCATCATCAATTCCCGGAATAAGATGTGAATGCATGTCGGTTCCTAAAACCGATAAATCAATCGGATTACTTGATTTGTTTGAAAAGATGTTTTTAAAGATATTCATTAATGTGCTATTGTTTTCCAGCAGGGCTATTTTATCTTTTGAAGATCATTTTTTGCAGGTTTTGTCCAAATTACATTTATTTTTCGTTTATCCACAATTTTATTTCGTTTTTTAAATCATTATGTGAAATAATGTCTCCTTTCAGGTAAGCTTGTTCTGATTCTTCAATTTTTGCGAAAAATTTATCCAATGTCATTGGTTCTACGTTATCTTTATATGATTTTGACAACAATTCATTTATCTTTTCAATTATATTAATATCCTGAATATTAATTAATTGTTGGATGATATTTATTTTTTCAGCCTGTAAGTTCATAATTCTACTTTTTTACAAAGTTACAAAAATTATTCAAATAGTTTAAAACAGCCTTATATTGAAATTGACATCTCAGCAAGCTCCCCTATCAATCACCGTTTTACATACTGTTCTTTATAATATTTAAGGTAATCACCTGAAGTAACATTTTTCAGCCATTCCTCATTTTCAAGATACCAGTCAATAGTTTTTTCTATGCCTTCCTCAAACTGCAATGATGGTTTCCAGCCCAGCTCCTTTTGCAATTTTGACGAATCAATGGCATAACGAAGGTCGTGCCCGGCACGATCTTTTACAAAAGTTATAAGTTTTTCGGATGTTCCATCTTCACGCCCGAGCTTTTTATTCATGATCTTACAGATAACTTTAATCAAATCAATATTTTTCCATTCATTGTGTCCGCCGATATTATATGTTTCACCATCTTTTCCATCGTGGAAAATAACATCAATGGCTTTTGCATGGTCTTCAACATACAACCAGTCTCTTACATTTTCACCTTTTCCATAAACCGGCAGAGGTTTATTGTTCCTGATATTGTTGATAAACAAAGGAATTAATTTTTCGGGAAACTGGTAACTGCCATAATTATTTGAGCAATTTGAAATAACTATTGGTAATCCGAAAGTGTCGTGATAAGCTCTTACAAGATGGTCGGAACTTGCCTTGGATGCCGAATAAGGGCTGTGCGGATCGTACGGTGTTGTTTCAACAAAAAAGCCCTCTTTTCCAAGTGAACCGTAAACTTCATCAGTAGAGATGTGATAAAAAAGCTTATCTTTAAAATTATCTTTCCAGATATGTTTTGCAGCATTCAGAAGGTTTACCGTACCGATTATATTTGTATAAATAAATTCCGTTGGATTTGAAATTGACCTGTCAACATGCGATTCCGCAGCAAGATGAATTACACTGTCAAACCGGTATTTCTCAAATAAATCCATAATATAATTACCTTCAACAATATCCCCTTTGATAAATTCATAATTCGGAAATTTTTCAATATCTTTTAAATTGGCAAGATTACCGGCATAAGTCAGATTATCAAGATTAAAAATCTTATATTGAGGATATTTGTTAACAAATAAGCGGACAACATGTGAGCCGATAAAACCGGCAGCTCCGGTGATTAATATCTTTTTCATAATTTTTTATTTATTGATTGTTTATATTCAATTTTACCTTAATTATTTATTGATAGTAACTTCATGAACGTATTCTAATTAGTTCCTGTCTATAAACTAAGCATTTAGAACTTTATTTAAAATTGTTTGACTCTATAGACGGACACTATTTAGTAAATTAATTATGTCTGTAAATTCTTCAAAGCCAACTCCCACTTCCAGGCCGAAAGAGTCATTTCATCAAGGTCTTTCTCAGCTTTCCAGCCCAATTCATCATTGGCAAACTTTGTATCTGCCCAAACCTGCTCAACATCTCCGGCACGGCGGTCAACAATTCTATAATTTAATTTTTCGCCTGTAACCTTTTCAAATGATTTAATTACTTCCAAAACTGAAAAACCGTTTCCTGTACCAAGATTAAAGACCTCAAAATCTTTTTTCATTTTTTTCTTTATCATTCTGTCAACTGCAATTACATGTGCTTTTGCAAGGTCAACAACATGAATGTAATCGCGGATTGCCGTACCGTCAGGAGTATTATAATCGCCTCCGAAAACCCTTAATTGTTCCCGTATCCCAATTGCTGTTTGTGTAATGAAAGGCATCAGGCAATTTGGAATTCCTATTGGTAACTCACCGATAATTGCACTTTCATGTGCACCGATAGGATTAAAATACCTTAAAGCAATTGCTTTAATATCAGTTGATTTTACCGTGTCGGTAATTATTTCTTCAGAAATTTGTTTTGTGTTCCCATAAGGTGATTCAGCTTTTTGTACAGGTGCATCTTCAGTTACGGGAAGTTCTTCCGGCTGACCGTAAACAGTACAGGAAGATGAAAAAACAAAATTTTCAATATTATTATCTTTCATTCCCTGTAAAATATTTACAAGCGAAAAAAGATTATTCCGGTAATACATCAACGGTTTTTCAACAGATTCGCCAACTGCCTTGTAAGCAGCAAAATGAATAATTCCCTGAATATCATTATTTCTTTTAAAAAAATCAGCAGTCTTATCCCTGTCAATCATATCAAATTCTTCAAATTCAGGTTTTATTCCTGTAATTTTTTCAATGGAAGATAAAACATTAATATCTGAATTTGAAAGATTATCAACAATTATAACATCAAAACCTTTTTGCTGAAGCTCAACAACTGTATGCGAACCGATATAGCCTGTTCCGCCGGTAACTAATATTTTCATGATTAAATTTTTTATTAATTACAAATGTCAAAATTAACAAATAAATTAATATTTTTGCTACTAAAAAACAAAAAGAGGAATTATAATGTCAAAAATCTTTTATACACCGCCCGATTATTATCTTGCAGATGAATTACTAACAGATGAACATAAAATTATCCGGAGTGCTATTCGCGATTGGGTAAACAAATCAGTAAAACCGATCATTGAAGACGCAAATCAGGAGCACAGGTTTCCTTTACATTTAATCAAAGAGATGGGAGAGCTTGGGATTTTTGGACCCTTTCTTCCCGAGAAATATGGATGTGCGGGTCTTGATCACATATCCTATGGTTTGATTATGACCGAGTTGGAAAGAGGCGACTCTGGAATCCGGTCTGCGGCATCTGTACAAACATCACTTGTAATGTATCCTATTTATAAATTTGGAAATGAAGAACAAAGAAAGAAATACCTTCCACGGCTTGCTTCAGGAGAAATTATCGGAGCATTTGGCTTGACTGAACCCGACTATGGTTCCGACCCGTCAGGAATGGTAACCAAAATTAAGGATAAAGGCGACCATTACCTTTTGAATGGAGCAAAAATGTGGATTACCAATGCATCAATATGCGATATTGCCGTTGTTTGGGCAAAAGATGAAAAAGGTGTAATAAAAGGTTTAATTGTTGAAAAAGGGATGGAAGGTTTTACAGCTCCCGAAACATTTCATAAATGGTCGTTGAGGGCTTCCGTAACAGGAGAACTTGTTTTTGAAGATGTTAAAATTCCCAAAGAAAATGTTCTGCCCGATATTAAAGGTTTAAAAGGTCCGTTGATGTGTCTTAATTCCGCAAGATATGGTATAGCATGGGGAGCTGTCGGTGCTGCAATGGATTGCTATGATACGGCTTTAAGATATGCTAAAGAACGTTATCAATTTAAAAAACCTATTGCTGCTTTTCAGCTTACTCAGAAAAAGTTGGCAGAGATGCTTACTGAGATCACCAAAGCACAACTGCTTATGTGGCGGCTTGGCACACTTCATAATGACAACAGGGCTACTCCTGCACAAATCTCCATGGCAAAACGAAATAATGTGAAAATGGCACTTGATGTCGCAAGGGAATCACGACAGATACTCGGAGCAATGGGTATTACAGGCGATTTTCCAATAATGAGGCATATAATGAACCTTGAATCAGTAATCACTTACGAAGGTACTCATGATATTCACCTGCTGATAACCGGAGAAGATATTACAGGAATTGAGGCATTTCATTGAAAGAAAATTGCAGATTGAAAATTGTATATTGAAAATTTTGCAATTTACAATTGTCAAGGTTGCTAACCTTATCTTAAGTTACTAAAGTTTCGTATATCGTACAAATCAAGGGTTGAAAATATATAGTACTGATTTTCTGAACCAATCCTGACAGGTTTTAAAAACCTGTCAGGATTATGCTTAAAACCTTGTAATGATGTGAATTATTCGGATTAAGGCATTCTGTAAACTAAAGAGTTAATATTCATTCCTGCTCCTACTGAGGCAAATACTACATATTCACCTTTTATCAGCTTATGACCTTTCAGATTTCCCTTAAACAGGAGATCAATTAAGGTGGGTATAGTTGCCACCGAACTGTTTCCAAGAAATGAAATCGTCATAGGCATAACATCTAAAAGAACTTTGGTTTTTCCATATAATTTAAACAAACGGTTTAGAATCTCCACGTCCAATTTTTCATTTGCCTGGTGTATTAGCACTTTCTTTATATTGTTAAGCATCAGCCCTGCTTTTTCAATAGTGTCTTTCACAACCTGCGGAACTGTTGATATGGCATACTCATACAATTTACGACCATTCATTTTAAGAAATAATTCATCACCATTATAATCAGGATTATAAGATTTATTCATCCACATCAATTTTGAATAAATTATTGTATCCGACCTTGAAGTATCGGATAGAATCCCTACGGGTTCTTTACTTGAAGTTGCCTCAAGAATTATAGCTCCGGCTCCATCAGAATAAATCATGCTGTCCCTGTCGTGTGGGTCCGATATTCTGGAAAGGGTTTCAGCACCGATAATAAGGATTTTTTTTGCATTACCGGATTTAATATAACTATTAGACATTATCACTCCCTGTAACCATCCGGGGCAGCCAAAAGGCAAATCAAAAGCAATAGTATATGGATTCTTTATGTCTAATTTATGCTTTACTCTTGCAGAAATACTTGGAACATAATCAGACCTTTTATTATTTACTTTTACATCTCCGAAATTTTGAGCAACAATTATATAATCTAATTCTTCCTTGTCAATTTTTGATGACTCTATAGCATTCTTAGCAGCGAAATAAGCAATATCAGAGACAACAAGATTATCGGTAATATGTCTTCTTTCTAAAATACCTGTAATCTTTTCAAACTTACTGATAATTTCTTCATTTGATTCCTTGAATTTAATTCCATCCGGATTATAAAATTCACTATCAAGAAAATCCTTATTGGGAACTCGCTTTGTAGGAATATAGCTACCTGTACCAGTTATTACGGAATATATTTTTTTTCTCATTTAGTAAATTAATAAGTATTTTGATTAATCTAAATTGATTGCAAAGATACAAAACATTTAATACATTATTAAAAAAAATATAATCATTTATTTTTACCTGAACATCACAACCGTAATCCCATGACCGCCTCTTTCAATATGCTGGTCTTTGTATTGTTTAATTTCCTGAACAGTTGAAAGGTATTCACGGATTACATCACGCAAAATACCGTCTCCCTTACCATGTAAAATATTAACTTCCTTCATGTTCAGTAAAATTGCTTCATCAACATATTGCCTGACAATCGAAATTGCTTCTTCGGCTCTTTTCCCCCTGACATCTATTGATAATTTAAAATTAGCAATTTTATCACTAATAATATTGCTGTATGAACTTTGGGAAATTTTAACTTTTTCTTTACCGGATACTTTTTTTAATTTGTTGATTGGGGTTCTGAATTTTACTGTATTAAATGTAATTAAAACATCTTCATCTGATATTTCAATTACTTCGCCAACAGTATCCTGATCGGCAATTTTTACAAAATCTCCAACATTAATAGAAGTATCAACAACTTTGGAAACAGGTTTAATTTTTTTCTTTTCAAGCAAAGGTTTTAATTGTTCAACATGTTTTTTTCTGATGATTTTTTCTTTGTGTTCCTTAAGTTTTTTTCTTAGTTTTTTTGTTTTTTCTTTTTCCGCCTGAATTTCCCGTATTTCCCTGATTGTATTTTCAATTAATTTATTAGAACCGTCAAGAATTTCCATTGCTTCTTCTTTTGCCCTGCTGATAATACTTTCTTTTGTGCTTTCAATTTTTTCAACCAAATTTTCATATTTATTGATTATTTCGCTAAGGAATTCATCAGCAACTTTTAACCCGGTTTGTTTTTTATCAATTTCAAGTTTTTCAACCTCCAGTTGTTGCAGTTGTTTGTCAAAATCCAATTGTTTTTTACCCGTTTTTTTTGCTGCATTTTTAAGAATAATTTTAGGAAAACCAATTTTTCTGGCAATTTCAAAAGCAAAAGAGCTACCTGGTTTCCCGATTTTTAACTCATAAAGCGGCTGCATATTTTTTGAATCAAAAAGCATAGCACCGTTAATTATCCCACAGGTTTTATCAGCAAATAATTTTAAATTTGAATAATGGGTTGTTATGACCCCAAATACCTTTTTCTCATTGATCTTTTCTAAAACAGCTTCGGCAATGGCGCCTCCAAGCTGCGGTTCGGTTCCGGTACCGAATTCATCAATCAGTACAAGAGATTCTTCATCAGCATTTAAAACAAAATATTTTAAATTTAATAAATGGGAAGTGTAAGTGCTCAGGTCTTTCTCTAGTGATTGTTCATCGCCGATATCAATAAAGATTTTTTTAAATATGCCAAGTTCGGAGTCTTCTTTCAAAGGCACAAGCAAACCTGATTGTAGCATATACTGGATTAACCCGACAGTTTTCAGACAGACTGATTTTCCTCCGGCATTTGGTCCGGAAATTATTAAAATTCTGTTTTTATTATCCAGGTTTATATCTAAGGGTTCAATTAATTTGTTCTGATTTTTATGAGATAAATAAAGCAACGGATGCCTTGTTTTTTTCCAGTCAATCAGGGGTTCATTAATAATTACAGGTTTTACAGCTTCAATACTGATTGCAAATTTTGCCTTAGCACAAATAAAATCCAGCAATCCAAGATATCTGAAAGCATTTTTTAAGTCTTCAATCTGTGGGCGAAGATAGTTTGTAAATTCAGTAAAGATTTTAATAATTTCCCTTTTCTCTGCATTTTCAAGCTCACGGATTTCATTATTTATGTCAAAAATATCTGCAGGTTCAATAAAAACGGTTTGTCCTGTAGCCGATTCATCATGGATAAATCCCTTAATTTTTCGTTTATTGGCAACCAAAACAGGAATTACAAGTCTGCCGTTTCTGATTGTTGCTTCAACATCTCCGGAAGTCCAGCCGGCTTTTTTGGAAGCAGTTAATGTCTGACTGATCTTTTTATCAATAAAAGATTGTTTCCTGATAAGTTCATTCCTTATCTCTTTTAACTTTTGTGATGCATTATCTTTTATTTTCCCTTTGTCATCAACTATCTTCTCAATACGCTGCAATAATTGTTTTTCAATAATCACATCTTTTGAAAGTTCCTTCAGATGAGTATATTTTTCACTTTCAGTTTTTTTAAAAAATATCAGACAAAGAAATATTGTATTTAATGATGATTTTAAATCAAAAAGTTTTTCAAGGTCAATGATAGTTCCCTTAATTTTTATCCTGTTTAATTCAGGAATAAGGTCATAATAATCCTGTGTGGGAAATCCGTCTTCAAACATAAGTATCTGCCTGAATTCCTCAACCTGACAAATAAGATTTTTAATAAGTTCAAAATTGCATGTAAAGTACATTTTTTCAACGAACTTTTCGCCAAGCGAGCTCAGGCAATTATCTTTCAGCATTTGCCTGATAATATCAAACCCGATTTTTTGTTCAAAGTTTTTGGGATAAATCATGTTTGCAAATTTACAAATAACAAAATAACAAAATCAAATGGAGTGATGGAATGTTGGAAAACTGGAATAATGGAATGTTGGAATAATGGAAAATTGTACAAACGAACATTCTTTGTCCCGATATTCTGTTATGTGTATTTGGCTTATTATGGATGGAAAGGGTATCGAATAAGGTTTGATGTTTGACGTTTGACGTTCGACGTTTGACGTTTGAAAAAAATTATGAAACATTACAACAACAAAAATAAAAATATGATAAACAGAAGGAAATTTTTATCAGGTTCTGCACTTGCTTCAATGGGGCTTTTAGCATTAATAAAGGTTTTGATTATGCTCTGTATCAAGATGGGGAAAACGAGTTAATTGAATCAGGGTATTTTTTGAAATTATAATTTAATAATATAATTATATTTGTAAAAAATCCGAAAAATATATTAAATTTGTTGTATTATGATAAGAAAGTTGATTTATTAACTAAAAATTCAATTAAGCAACAACTTAAAAAAATAATTTTAAATCAAGTTAGATACGTATGAAAAAAATAATCAATTAATAATATGGAAAGTTTAAAAACTATCGTTGAACAGTTATCTAAAATTCTGGAAGCCGCGGGGGTTATCATAATCGTTTTAGGTATATTATTTTTTCTTATAAAATTTATAATCAGTCTTCTGAAAAAAAAGCCGGATATCTTCAAATCATTAAAAATGGGTCTTGGAAAATCTATTCTTATAGGATTAGAAGTTTTGATAGCCGCTGATATTATCCATACTGTAATTATAGATCCTACGCTAAATCAAGTGTTTGCCTTAGGATTAATTGTATTAATAAGAACTTTCCTAAGCTTATCTCTACAAGTTGAATTGGACGGAAGATTTCCCTGGCAGAAAAAAAATTAAAATGAAATATTTAAGTCCTTTTTTATTAGCAATTGTAATTTTATTTACTGCTTGCTCAGTTGACAAAAAAAACATAAATTATGTTGATCCCTTTATCGGAACAGGTGGACATGGGCATACTTATCCCGGAGCCACTTTACCCTTTGGAATGGTGCAATTAAGTCCTGATACCCGAATCAACAGTTGGGACGGCTGCTCGGGTTACCATTATTCCGATAAAACCATTCTCGGGTTTAGTCATACACATTTAAGCGGTACAGGAGTCGGGGATTATGGCGATATCCGTTTTACGCCTACTGTCGGTAAACTACAATTAAATCCCGGAACCGCTGATGATCCTGACTCAGGATACCGTTCACGGTTCAGTCATAAAACAGAAAAAGCATCTCCTGGATATTATGCAGTTACTCTTAAAGATTATGATATTGATGTTGAATTAACAGTTTTGGAACGTCTAAGTTTTCAAAAATATATTTTTCCCGAAACTGATAATGCTCATATTATTATCGATTTAACCGAAAGTATAACATCCGATAATATTTTATTTCTTGAATTGGAATTTCTAAGCAACACCGAAATTACCGGAATTCGCCGCACAGATGGCTGGGCTGATGACCAGTGTATTTATTTCTATGCTGTTTTTTCAAAACCGTTTAATTCGTTTGGAGTAGTAAAAAATGGCAAAAGTTCAAAAGTTTATCAAAAAGTTTATGGTGAAGATATTAAAGCTTTTGTAAATTATAAAACATCAGAAAATGAAGAAATCCTTGTAAAAGTCGGTATTTCGGCTGTAAGTATTGAGGGAGCAAAAAACAATCTTAAAAAAGAAATACAGGGATGGGATTTTGAAAAAACTAAAAATAAAGCTCGCAAAATATGGGAAAAAGCTTTAAACAAAATTAAAGTTGAAGGCGGCACAATCGAACAAAAAACAATTTTTTATTCTGCTCTTTACCACTCTTTGCTTGCACCTAATTTATTTTCGGATATTGATGGAAAATACAAGGGACATGACGGGAAAACATATAAGGCAAAAGATTTTGATATGTACACAGTGTTTTCTTTATGGGATACATTCCGGGCAGAACATCCGTTATTTACCATCATTGAAAATAAACGCACAACCGACTTTATCAAATCAATGCTTGATATTTATAAACGCAGCGGATTATTACCGGTTTGGGAACTGGCAGGTAATGAAACAGGTTGTATGATCGGCTATCATTCCGTCCCTGTAATTGTTGACGCATATATGAAAGGCATCCGTGACTTTGATATTAAACTGGCTTTTAACGCCATGAAAAAAAGTGCTGAGCAAAACCATCTTGGTCTTGAGTTTTATAAAAAATCAGGATATATTCCTGCAGACAAGGAAGGAGAATCAATATCAAAAACTCTTGAATATGCCTATGATGACTGGTGTATCGCACAAATGGCAAAAAAATTAGGAAAAGATAAAGATTACCGGAAATATATTACACGTGCTCAGTATTATAAAAATTTGTTTGATGACTCAACCGGGTTTTTTCGCGGGAAAAGAAATGAAACTTTTGTTACACCATTTGACCCTGCTGAAGTCAACTTTATGCTAACTGAGGCAAATACATGGCAATATAACTTTTTTGTCCCTCAGGATATTCAGGGAATGATTGATTTACATGGCGGTAATGAACAATTTGTAAAAAAGTTGGATGAAATGTTTTATACTGAAACTAAGCTTTCAGGAAGGCAGCAATCGGATATTACAGGATTGATCGGTCAATATGCACATGGAAACGAGCCAAGTCATCATATAGCTTATTTATATGATTATGCGGATCAGCCATGGAAAACGCAAAAACTCGTCAGGAAAATCATGGATGATTTATACTCGGATAAACCTGACGGACTTTGCGGAAATGAAGACTGCGGACAAATGTCTGCCTGGTATGTTTTGAGTGCAATGGGTTTTTATCCGGTAACACCCGGCCATAATATCTATGCAATCGGCAGTCCGGTTTTTGAGAAAGCAACAATTAATTTAGAGAATGGAAATAAATTTATAATTAAGGCAAATAATGTTTCTGATAAAAACTTTTATATTCAGTCTGCAAATTTTAATGGTAAGCCATATAATAAATCATACATAAAACATTCGGATATAATGAAGGGCGGTGAACTTATTTTTGAGATGGTTCCTAAACCGAATAAAAACTGGGGTACAGGAAAAGAAAATATGCCTGTTTCAGAGATCAAAGACTTTTTAATAACTCCTGTTCCTTATTTTATCGCTGATTCAAAAACATTCACAAAAACTACCGAAGTCAAATTAAATTGTATTCTTAAAGATGCAAAAATTTATTATACTCTTGACGGAAGCAAACCGGATATAAATTCCAAAGAATACACAAAGCCGTTAAAATTTAACAAAACAACAACTATTAAAACTTTTGCAGTTGCTAACGGAATGCTTCCAAGTAAAAAAGTTACTGCTGAATTCATAAAAATTCCAAAAGGGAGAAGTATCAAAATTAACAATCCATACAGCCCGCAGTACACAGGTGGCGGTGATATTGCTTTGATTGACTTTATAAAAACAAGGTATATCCGTGTACTTGCAAAAAATATTGGTGTTTGCCCCGACTGGCACAAAGGAGCAGGAGAAAAAGCCTGGATATTTGCAGATGAGATTATAGTGGAGTAGGATTTATTGTAAATTAGCAGACAACTAAATAATTAAAACAAAAAGAACTTCCAACAGGTCGGGGAAGTCAGCAACAAAATAAATAAAAAATGAAAAAGGAAATTGTAAAACATCTTACCGAAGATTTTGAATCTTATGCTAATCAAACTGAGAATGGTATAGAATTTTGGTTAGCCAGAGATTTACAACACTTACTTGGCTATACCGAATGGCGCAACTTTTTAAAGATAATAAACAAAGCCAAAACATCTTGCGAAACTACAGTTCATATAGTTTTAGACCATTTTGTTGACATCAACAAAATGGTCAAAATCGGCTCAGGGACCGAACGCGAAATTAACGATATTATGCTCACTCGTTTTGCTTGTTATCTGATAGCTCAAAACGGAGACCCCAAAAAAGAACAAATTGCTTTTGCACAAAACTATTTTGCTGTCCAAACAAGGAAATTCGAGATAATTGAACAACGCATAAAAGACTGGGAGCGTTTAAATGCTCGCCATAAACTTTCATTATCAGAAAAAGAACTTTCAGAATTAATTTATGAACGAACCGGAAATGACGGGGATTTCGGTATTATTCGCAGTAAAGGCGATCAGGCGTTATTTGGATATTCTACAAGCAAGATGAAGAAAAAACTTGATATAAAACAAAATCGTCCACTCGCTGATTTTTTACCCACAATTACTATAAAAGCTAAAGACTTTGCTACGGAAATTACTATTTTTAACATAAATGATAAGGATATAAAATCAGGACAGCAAATTTCGTGGGAACACATCAGAAACAATAAAGGTGTGAGAAAGCTATTACTTGAACGTGGAATAAAACCTGAAGAACTACCACCTGAAGAAGATGTGAAGAAATTAGAACGCAGAGTAAAATCTGAAGATAAAAAGTTTATTAAAAATCCCGACAAGTTGAAAAGTGAAGAAGATTAAAAACAATAAAAAAACAATCTCATGAAGTTCATAGGTGATTTTCATATCCATTCGCATTTTTCTATTGCTACAAGCAAAGAGTTGAAGCCTGAATTTTTAGAATACTGGGCAAAAATTAAGGGGATTAAAATTATCGGGACAGGTGATTTTACGCACCCGGGTTGGACCGAAGAACTGAAAAAAAAATTAGAACCTGCTGAACCGGGACTTTTTAAAATAAAAAATGAGTTCAGGAAAAAAATTGATTTTGCTGCTGAAAATGATGTAAGGTTCGTCCTGACAAGCGAAATAAGCAACATCTATAAAAAGAACGGAAAGGTCAGGAAAATCCATAATGTAATTTTTGCTCCAAATTTTGAAGTGGTTGATAAAATTCAGCAAAAGCTTTCAGGGCTTGGATTTAATATAACTTCAGACGGCAGACCGATTTTAGGGCTGGATTCAAAAAATTTGCTGGAATTATGTTTGGATTGCTCTGATGAGATATTTTTTGTTCCTGCCCACATCTGGACTCCATGGTTCTCTGTTTTAGGTTCAAAATCAGGTTTTGATAATATTGAAGAATGTTTTGAAGATTTGTCAAGCCACATTTCCGCCGTTGAGATGGGTCTTTCAACTGACCCGCCAATGAACTGGATGTGCAGCTTTCTGGATAAATACACATTAACAGCAAATTCCGATGCTCACTCGCCTGAAAAGCTTGGAAGAAACGCCAATCTTTTTGATACGGAAATTTCGTATTTTTCAATTATTAATGCAATGAAAACCGGTGACTCAAAGCAATTTCTGGGTACTATTAACTTTTTCCCGCAAGAAGGAAAATATCATTTCGACGGTCACAGGAAATGCAGTATTTGCTGGAACCCTCTGGAAACAATTATTCATGATGAGATTTGTCCGGTTTGTAACAAAAAAATTACTGTTGGAGTGATGAACCGGATAGCCCAGTTAGCGGACAGGGATAATGTGCTGGAACGAAAAAATCGGCATCAGTTTTATTCATTAATCCCGTTAAAAGAATTACTGTCGGAAATAGAAGGTGTAGGTCCCAATTCAAAAAAAATTAACCAGGCTTATTTGAATTTGATACCGAGAGCAGGATCGGAACTTAATCTTTTAATGGAAATGGATGTTGAAGATATAAATAATTTTGGTGGAGAAAAACTGGCTGAATCTATAAGACGGATGCGAAACAGAGAGGTTTATATTAAAGAAGGTTTTGACGGAGAATTCGGAAAAATTACGGTTTTCAGAGATGGAGAAAGTAAAATTTTCACAACACAAGAACTGCTTTTTGAAGACACAAAAGAAACTTATAAAAATCAGCCCAGACCTCTTGTCAGCTTTGATCTGTCTGCATTCAGGAAATTAAAAAGCAGTAAACCCGAAAAAAGTGAACCTCAACAACAGATATCAGTACCCGACCTTTTTACACAACCGGATATATTATTTGAAAATCTTAATCCCGAACAACATAAAGCCGTTGAACATTTTAAAGGTCCGGCATTGATACTCGCAGGTCCGGGAACAGGAAAAACACGTGTGCTGACTACCAGAATTGCAAACCTTATTCTAAATAAAGGTGTTAATCCTGAAAATATTCTGGCAGTAACTTTTACTAACAAAGCTGCCGTAGAGATGAAGGAACGCCTTACGGATTTTTTTGAAGATAAATCTGTAATTAAAAAAATACATGTCTCTACATTTCATGCTTTCGGAGTTTCGGTGTTAAAGCAGCATTTCGGCATAACAGGGAGAAAACAGAATTTTTCAATCATCAATGAAGAAGATAAAAAGCAAATACTTCAAAAGATTGGAATTGAAAAATCTGAAATAAATAATTATTCTGAAAATATCACCGAACAAAAGCAAAGTCTTCAACCGGCATATAAGATAGAGGATGAGATTTTTTCTTCTGTTTTTAAAAAATATGAAGATTTTCTGATTGAACTGAACTCATTTGATTTTGATGACCTTGTTTGTGAGACTGTGAAATTGTTTAAAGAACATCCTGATATACTTTCCGGATATCAAAATAAATTTAATTGGCTTTTGATTGATGAATACCAGGATGTAAATTTTGCCCAATACGAAATGGTCAGAACTTTAATGCCGAATCCCGGCTCAAATTTGTTTGTCATTGGCGATCCTAACCAGGCAATTTATGGTTTCCGCGGTGCTGATGTTCAATTTATTCGCAAGTTTGAACAGGATTATCCCGAATCAACAACTTATGAACTGAAGAAAAGCTATCGTTGCACAGATTCAATTTTAAAAGCATCAGGCAATGTATTGGCACAAAAAAACAATTTCCTTGAAGGAATTCAAAAAGGAGTAAAAATTAAGATCTCTGAAAATGCTACTGAAAAGAGCGAAGCAGAATTTGTTGCACGGACCATTGAACAAATGATCGGTGGGCTAGGATTTTTTTCATTAGACAGTAAAGTTGTTGAAGATGATCCTTATGAAGATATTGAAAGCTTATCGGATTTTGTTATCCTTTGCAGAATTTCCCGACAAATGAAAACCATTGAAAAAGCATTGAACGACCATAAAATTCCATATCAAAAAATCGGACAGGATCCGTTCTACAGGACGGAACCTGTAAAATCACTTATTGACCTGTTAAAGCTCTCGCTTAATCCGGATAATT
>JAUXFX010000128.1 GCA_030622635.1 Bacteroidota bacterium | reverse complement strand
TAAGATGTTAAAAATCTTCACTTTTAGGAAAAAAGTTCCCCCCATTTTTTGTATCACGCTGCTAATAAAGCTTTTCGCTTTTGAAATAAGCTAACTCCTATGTTTTGCCGAGACCACCTTTTTATTTCTTCTATTTTAACATTTTCTATGCTTTGTTTAATTCTTTCTTCCGTTAGATCAATTGTGAAAGCTGCAATTATCAACATCAAGGACGTAATTGATGCCATTGGGTTTTCACTTACCCTGTTTTTATATTTACCGAAAAGTGATTCTAAAATATCTGAAGAAAATAGAATCCTGTCCGTATTTGGCAATATTTGAATTTGTTGATCAATCCTTGAAATTAGTGTTTCTTTAAATTCTTTTCCTTTGTCGCTTTCTAATTTATCCAATATTTTTTTGCACTTCTCATAACCCAATTTCGATAACCCATTGTGTTTCATTTCTGTTTCTACTTCTTTTGTAGCATTGCTTATTTCTGTCAATTCTTTGATCAAATCTGAATAATTACTGATCCATGATATTTCTTTCTTGATCTTGTCAATTGTCTTGGTTTCAAAATATTCCTCTAATAATTTTATTTGTTCAGTGTCCTTTAATTTATTTTCAATCAGGTTTAAAGTTGCATTTGCCCATTTAATGATTTTATCAAAACTTTGATACTCTGATTTTT
This sequence comes from Bacteroidota bacterium, assembly GCA_030622635.1. Classification (GTDB taxonomy): domain Bacteria; phylum Bacteroidota; class Bacteroidia; order Bacteroidales; family JADFUO01; genus JADFUO01. The sequence goes on along the minus strand of JAUXFX010000128.1, from coordinate 8,713 downwards.
TTCTGCCTTTTGGAGGAACAACTGCAGCTATATCAGTCTGTACATATTTGATTCGCATATTGCTCATCTTGTTCTTTAACCCAATGAAACCATCATCTCTTTTGTACAATTTTTCTGTTATCAATGCTATGAGATGCGACAGATCATGTACATGGCTTATCTTGGACAAAGTTAGCCCTTTTCGTATATCACTTCCATAATCTCCTACTGCGTATTTAATCTTGCCTATTTTGGTTTCTAATTTTTTTAATTCTTCCGATACTAATTTGCCGTTCCAACTATCTTTGTTCACTATGAGCAAAGTAGTTAAATCGGCATACTGCAAAGGACGTTTTAGTTTTAAAAAATCTTTTTCTCTAATTCCCAAAACCACAAAAATCTTTTCTTTGCCAAATTGAATACTATGATCCAATAAAGTTATCCAATCACCGGTTTTCTCTTTTTGACGCATCAACTCGAAATATCCAAGTTTTAATGTCCAGTTCCTTATCGTCACATGGCTGGGAGTTTGCTTTGAAACTTCTGTTATCTCTTCTCTTATTTTATTGTCTTTTTCCAATGTCCTAAATTTTACTGAACCCCTGATTGTAATTGTTAACAACAACTTTATTACAGCTGTGCTGTAACTGTGGTTCTTTGGCTTTGAGACAGCAATGTTCAGTTTTTTTTTAATTCTTTTCGCAATCTAGCATTTTCTTTCTTTAGTTCGTCTCTTTCGGCCATCAACTTGCTATTCTTTTCTTTTGCACTGTTTCTGCTCTTAACAAGTTCTTTTATCCTTTTGTTTAACGATTTATTCTTTTTTGTACGGTTAATTGCCTTTAATCTCCAAGTGCTTTTTTTTAAAAATCCTTTTAATCTCATAATTGTAATTTTTTGTTTGACAATTATGATAATTATTGCAATACAAGTTTGAGCTATTCATTTATTCTATTAACAATCTGATGTTTATAAACTTCGGTTTTCTCCATTTCTAAAAACGGGGGGAACTTTTTTGTGCAAAATATCAAATTTTTAACAGCTTAGGTATTACCCCTGTCGGTTCCCTTGGCGTTATTATAAAATCATATCGAGAAAAAACGATCACCTTGCCTCAAGCTGAAAAACACATATTAGATCTTTACGAAACAAGCAGCCTTTTTGTGACAAGAACAATCGTTGAACTTGTCATCGGAGAATTGAATAAATATTAAAAATAGAGATTTGACAATGCCGCGAAAAAAGAAAAACACATCACAATCCGGTTTATAAAAATGATAAGGAAATTCATGGGAAAGATAAGTGATTAATTTTCTGATAATAGTATCATAAGTAGTTTTTTTATTTATACCATAAATTTTATTTAGGCTTTTTTCAAAATCAATTTAACGAACTTTCTTCCTTTATGTCATCAATCCATTTACCGATTTTTACCGGCTTAAAGAATTTTAGTTTCAGTAAAAGAGATTCAATATTATTTTCAACAATTAAATTATTCCTGTGTTCTTCTCTTACGAACCTTTCTTCAACGGCGTGGTCAAAGAATTTCAGGAGATTGTCAAAATAACCTTTAATGTTTAAAATGCCTACCGGCTTATCGTGTATTCTGAGTTGGTTGTAAGTCAGCATTTCAGCTAATTCGTCAAAAGTTCCAAATCCGCCCGGCAAAGCTATGAATGCATCGGATATTTCAGCCATAAGATTTTTTCTTTCCTGCATTGATCCGACAATGTGCATTTTAGTAAGGTTGTTATGAGCTACTTCTTTTTCAATAAGGCTTTTTGGCATTACACCAATTACATTACCATCTGCTTTTAACATTGTATCAGCTAAAATTCTCATTAATCCAACATTGGCTCCGCCATATATCAAAGTAATTTTATTTTTTAAAAATATTTCACCAAGCTCTTTTGCTTTAGTTTTATATATCTCTCTTTTGCCCATGCTTGAGCCGCAGAACACACAAATATTTTTCATTTTTCTATACTTAATTAGTGTTTGCAAGAAAACGTCAATAACTTCGTTACGCTCGTATTTAAAACCAGTCATTTACAAAAGTAAACTCCTGATTTTAAATACTTCGCAAGCCTCGTTCTTGACACCTTCTTATCAAACACTGAGTTTTCGTGCAAAGACTAATTATAACAATTATTTAACTATCTCTCCAAAATTATTGTAAGTTTGCTAACGCCAAATATAAAAAAAAAGTAAATGAAAAAATTATATCCGTTAAAATTTAAAAGTATTTATAAAGATAAGATCTGGGGCGGTGATAAAATTGAAACTGTTTTAGGAAAAGATTTTTCACCATTACCCAATTGCGGAGAGGCATGGGTTTTATCAGGAGTTAAAGGAAATCAAACTCTTGTTGAGAACGGTTTTTTAGCAGGAAATGAATTGAACGAATTAGTTGAAATTTATATGGACGAGCTTGTTGGGGAAAAGATATTTAAAAAATTCGGCAATGAATTCCCGATACTGATTAAATTTATTGATGCAAACGACTGGCTCTCCATTCAGGTGCATCCTGACGATTATCTTGCGAAAAAGCGAAATATCGGGCAAGGCAAAACAGAAATGTGGTATATAATTGATGCTGATAAAAATGCCGAGCTCATCAGCGGATTCAGTATAAAAACGGATAAGGAATCGTATTTAAAACATATGAAAAATAAATCCCTAAAGGAAATTTTAAATTTTGAAAAAGTAAAAAAAGGTGATGTGTTTTTTATGCCTTCCGGAAGAGTCCATGCTTTAGGTCCCGGAATATTTTTAGCTGAAATCCAGCAAACATCCGATACAACTTACCGTATATATGATTGGGACAGAGTTGATGATAAAGGCAATTCAAGAGAGTTGCACACCGAACTTGCACTTGATGCCATTGATTTTAAAGTTTATGATAATTATAAATCGGAATATAAAAGAAAACTTAATGAAACTGTTAATCTGGTTGACAGCCCGTATTTTACAACCAATATTATTGATATTAACAAGCCATTGGAAAAAGATTACAGTTGGCTTGACTCATTTGTAATTCATATTTGTGTTGAAGGCGGATATGACCTTGAATATTCCGATCAAAGTTTGAAAGTTCAAAAAGGAGATGCTTTATTAATTCCCGCTGTGTTGGATAATATTAAAATAAATCCCGAAACTGAAGTTAAAATATTAGAAGTTTATATTGTTTAAAATATTATAAATAATTATCTATATATAAATATTTAATTGAGATTTTTATATTTTTGTTGCCATTATTAATTTAAAATAAAATTGTTATTATATGAAAAAATTAACATTGATTATTTTTTGTCTGATGATTGCAGTGATTTCTTTTTCACAGGAAAAGACAAAAAAATATGCAAAAATTCCATCTGTTGATATAAAAACTATTGATGGAGAAAGTTTCAACACATCAGAAATTTCAAATGACGGAAAACCAATAATTGTCAGTTTCTGGGCTTTGTGGTGTAAGCCGTGTATCAGGGAAATGACTGCCATTGCTGATGTATACGAAGATTGGGTAGATGAAACAGGTGTTAAATTATATGCCATATCAATTGATGATGCAAGATCAAGTGCAAAAGTGCTCCCAACTGTAAACGGAAAAGGCTGGGAATATGAATTTCTCCTTGACCCGAACGGTGATTTCAAACGAGCTATGAACGTGAATATGATACCTCATACTTTTTTATTAAATGGAAAAGGTGAAATTGTTTGGCAGCATACTTCGTTTTCCGAAGGAAGCGAACTGGAATTATATGAGCTTGTGCAGAAAGTTGCAAAAGGAGAGGATATAAATGAATAATAAAAATTAGATATTTAAAATGAAAAAAATAGATTTATCAGTTTTATTTATAGTTTTATTCTGTGTATTTCCTTTTTCCATGAAAGCACAGAATTTTATAGACGGTGGTCAGGTTCATGGGAATTTTCAGATAGATGCTCAATATTACGAGCCGGATGAAAAAATTAATGCTGATACCGTTCCTGAAAAATTTCTGATGAACGCGTTTGGAAACATTATTTATACTAACGGAGGCTTTACAGCAGGTTTCAGGTATGAATTATATCTTAACCCTCTTGAAGGGTTTGATAAAAGACTTGAAGGTAATGGCATTCCATACAGGTTCGCAACTTATAAAAAGGATAAATTTGAAATAACAGTCGGAAATTTTTACGACCAGTTTGGAAGCGGATTAATTTTCAGAGCTTATGAGGAATGGAACCTTGGAGTAGATAATTCGGTGGACGGAATACGTGTTAAAATCAGCCCGTTCAAAGGCGTTACTTTCAAAGGAATATATGGAAAACAAAGATATTTCTGGGATAAAAGTCCTGGAATTGTCAGGGGCGCTGATGCCGATTTTTTTCTTAATGATATTTTTAAAAAATGGCAGGAGAAAAAAACAAAAATTTCAATCGGCGGAAGTGTGGTAAGTGTTTACCAGCCAAATGACCCTGGATTAAAACTGCATCTGCCACTAAATGTCGCAGCTTTTGCCGGAAGGTTTAATATTTCGCACGGAAAGGTGAACTTTTCAGGAGAATATGCTTATAAGATCAACGACCCTGATCAAATCAATAATTTCATTTATAAAAATGGTGAAGCATTATTGCTTACAGCTTCATATTCACAGAAAGGACTGGGCGTGTTGTTGTCAGCAAAACGTATTGATAATATGAGCTATAAATCCAATAGATTGGAAAACAGTTATGCACTTGATGTGAATTTTTTACCTCCTTTAACAAAACAGCATACATACAGTATGGCGGCAATGTATCCTTATGCTACCCAGCCAAACGGCGAGATGGGATTGCAGGCACAAGTAGTTTATACTATACCGAAAAAATCAAAACTCGGCGGGAAATACGGTACAAGCATTGCAGTAAATTATTCAATAGTTAATTCAATTGATAAGCAAAAAATCAATGATACCATCCCGATTGATGAATACGGCACTTTAGGATACAAATCGGATTTTTTTAAATTAGGTGACACAAAATATTTTGAAGACTTTAATATTGAGATAACTAAAAAGATCAGTAAAAAATGGAAACTGATTGCTTCTTATCTCAACCTTATATATAAAATTGATGTTGTTGAGGGTCATTCCGATGACGAAGGTGAAAAAATGGTATATGCCAATATCGGCATTTTGGATCTGACTTATAAATTCACCCCAAAAAAATCCCTTCGCTTTGAGTACCAGCAATTATTTACAAAGCAGGATAAAGGCGACTGGCTGGCGTTTATGCTTGAATATACAATTGCTCCAAAATGGTTTTTTTCTGTGATGGATCAGTATAATTACGGAAATCCCGATAATAATAAACAATTACATTATTATACAATTTCGGCAGGATATACAAAAAAGGCAAATCGTATTGCTCTTAGTTACGGGCGGCAGCGTCAGGGAATTATTTGTGTTGGCGGTGTTTGCCGCGAAGTGCCTGCATCAAATGGCTTAACTTTAACAATAAGTAGTAGTTTTTAAAAAATTATCAAAATGAAATATTTAAAAATATCGTTATTTTTATTGATTATTGGTGGAACAATCTATTCTTGCGACAAAGTTGACCCGCCATACATTATTGAGCAGGGAGGTGATGACACAACTGCATGCCCGGTTCCTGAGTTTCCCGACACTTTTTTTGTAAAAAAAGTTTTGCTTGAAGAATTTACAGGGCATAAATGTCCGAATTGTCCCGAAGGTTCATTGGTTGCAAATCAACTAAGAGAAAAATATAACGGACAATTGATACTCATGTCAATCCATGCCGGAACATTTGCCGAACCTTCTTCCAGCGGACCTTACAGCTGTGATTTTCAAACAATTGCAGGAGATATATTAAATGATGAATTTCAGGTTTGGGGCTATCCTACTGCTATGATAAACAGGATTGAAATCAGTCAGGGTAACTGGGTTATGACTCATGCACAATGGGAACCAACTATTGATGGAATTATTGGTGATGACCCTTTGTTAGGTATGCAGATAATCAGTGAATTTGAACTATTAACAAGAAAATTATGCATCCATGTTAAAACAAAATATTTAGAAGATTTTAATCAGGATATTATGTTATCAATTTATATTATTGAAGATAATATAATTAACTGGCAAAAAAATGATAATAGTGATTTAGGACCTGTTCCTGACTGGGAATTCTATTCTCATAATCATGTTTTAAGAGATGCGGTAAATACTGCCTGGGGCGATGTATTAAGCAACGGATTTATGCCAAAAGATACCAGCATCATAAAAACTTATGAATATTACCTGAATAATGACTGGAATTATGAAAACTGTTCGGTTATAGCATTTACTTATAATGCGGATACAAAAGAAATTATTCAGGCAGAGGAGAATCATGTGGAGTAGATGAATTTATATTCAGAAGATAAACCTTGTTCCAGTTCCTCCAATCCAATTATAATTTCTTTGATTAAACTATATGTTAAAAAAAAGCCGCCCTTCTGGACGACTTTTTTTATAAGATAAAAATAATCTGCTATTTCATTAAGATCATCTTCCTGGTTGTTGTAGTTTCTCCGGTTTTTAACTGATAGAAATATATTCCTCCGGGAACAGAATTTTCAACATTCCACATTACTTTATGGAATCCTTTACTTTTCATCTCATTAACCAAAGTTTTAATTTTCTGACCGTTAATGTTATAAATTTCAAGAGTTACTTTAGAGTTTTCTTTAAGTTCAAACCCTATTGTTGTTTGTGATACAAACGGATTTGGATAGTTGTTTCCGAGTTCAGGGGTGTGAATTAAATTAGCATCGGAAATACCTGTGTAAATATTATCAATACCGAAGAAATCAAGAAAAGCGTGCATTAAATCGTCTTTGGTTCCATCTGGTCCGTCATCAAGTCCGCCGAATTCAAATGAAGCACCTATTGTTTTATAATCGCCTGCATCATAAGAAACGGCACAGCCATATACCGGTGCAGCATTTTCAAATACCAAAATAGCCGGGGCAATAGGTGAAAGATGATCCATATAACTATTATCACCTGAATATTCAAAAGTCATTCCTTGGGCAAGTGAGCTATCTTGTCCGTTTATTGGCCCCAAATCATCATTACCGTCGTCAGTTCCATTAATATTGAACATCTCGTGAACAGGAGTAGTATGATCATAAGCCCATGTATCACCACCTTCCATATAAAGCATGCCTCCATCATTCAAATAATCTGCAAGAATTTGACCTTCTATATCAGTTAAAACATAATTATTAAAATATATACCAAGGCACAAAAATACTGAAGAGTAAAGATTAAGATCTTCAGGGAATGAGGTTGAATATTCGGGTGTAACTCCTAAGTTTTCAAGAGATATTATCATTTCGGGAGATGAGCTGTTATTACCGTCCAAATCAAGTATAAACACCGGAATTTGTCCTACGATAATAAAAAATGAACCGTTTCCTGTAATGCCTAAGTTTGCAGTAAAATTAATTTCAAAGTTTGCCTGATGTCCGGCAGGTGTTTCATTGTCGGCAGTAACAGTATAAACCTGCTGAGCAGAACCACCTCCTGCTATGTCGTCAAATAATAATGTACTTACTTCAATTGTAATATATTCGCTGGTTGTAAGCAATTCGCCATAAACCTCATAAGCTTCTGATGAGCCTGTATTATTGGTTTCGATAGTGATCTCGGCAGTTTCGCCCGGGTCTAATTTTCCGTTGTTGTTGCCTGAAGGATCGGAAATTGTAAAACCTCCAAACTCCAGAACAGGGGCATGTGCTGTTTCTGAAAAACTGCTTGACCATGTTTCATCTGCTGTTCCTGTTGCTTCAATATTGAAAACTATTAAATGATTGTCAGGAATATCATTATGTGTATCAAATGCAAAAGCATCGGTAACAGAAATAGAATCGCCGGTAAGGATATTTCCGTAATTTTCAGTACTATCGGTAATTGTTATGTATTCATCTTCGGTTGATAAAACTACATTAACATTATTTGCATCTCCATTACCAACATTTGTAAGTTCAACAGTTAAATAAACAGATTCGCCATAGTCAACCAAACCATTGTTATTTCCCTGTGAGTCATTAATATCATGGGATGCATACATGACGTATGGTCCATTTGCCGGGACAACCGTAACAGTCTGGTAAATTGTTCCGGTATTAAAAGCGGTAACAACCATTAAGGCATCGCCCGGAAGCAAAGAATGATTAATAGTAACAGTTCCTGTTGCATCGGTAATTCCTGTAAAAAAGTCATCATTCTGGCTTAATGTAACCATTGCACCCTCAACCGGACCTGATGCGGTTGTTACAGTTGTAGTAAATGGAATTCCTACCATTATTACTTCGTTTGAAAGTGTCAGATCGGCAGGAGTATCTGTTCGTACTTGCATTGAAGGGTCACCGAAAGTTGTCCATGTTTTTGCTGTTTCCCAGTCGTCCGGAGTGCCGGATTCTGTTGTAATTAAAACAAGCCCGTTAAAAACAATTGCACCTAAGGTCGTTCTTTGTTCAGTTGTGTTAATGCCATTTTGAGTTGGGTGCATATTATAATCATACCCACCAATAATAATATCCATAAAATAATCCTGTCCTCGCATTGGTGGGTCCCATGGCTGTCCGATAGTTGCAGCTAACATCATAACAGCACCGCCTCCGTCATGTCTGAGCCATGCTTCTGCAAAGCAGGTTCCCTGATGAAATACTCCATTATAACATGCAACTGAAACAATCCACGGC
>JAUXFX010000030.1 GCA_030622635.1 Bacteroidota bacterium | reverse complement strand
ATGCAAAACACATATTTTTTTCTTAATGTTTTTTCTTAATTTAAAAAATATTTCAACATTCTGTTGTTAATTATTTTTTTACTTTTGATAAATGTTAATACTTTCGTGAACGGTTACTTTATTAGTTAATATTTATTTTTTTTGGATGTCTTATCCGTATGGATGAATGTTTTCATAATATAATGATTTATTATTAGACTGCGAATTTATGAAAAAAACAGGATTAATTTTTTAAATAAAAAACAACTCTATGGTTGATTAGTGATTTATTATTATTTTTGAAAAAAAAATTTAAAATATGAACAAGTTAGTTTTATTACGTCACGGCGAAAGCATCTGGAATAAAGCAAACCGTTTTACAGGATGGACTGATGTTGGTCTTTCCGAAAAAGGTGTTATTGAAGCCATAGAAGCCGGAAAAGTTTTGAAAGAACAAGGATTTAAATTTAAAATTGCTTACACTTCATACCTTACAAGAGCAATAAAAACCTTATGGTTAACATTAGAGGAAATGGATATGATGTGGATACCGGTTTATAAAAGCTGGCGGTTAAACGAAAAACATTATGGTATGCTGCAAGGGTTGAACAAAATTGAAATGGCTGAAAAATATGGTGATAAACAGGTTTTATTGTGGAGGAGAAGCTATGATATACCACCCCCGCCTTTGGATAAAAATGATAAAAGAAGTCCGAGATTTGATCCGAGATATAAAGAGTTGAGCGATGCTCAAATACCTTTGACAGAATCGCTGAAAGAAGTAGTTGAACGAATGGTGCCATACTGGAAAAATGAAATTTCCAAGTCATTATTAAAACATAAACAGGTATTGGTTTCAGCTCACGGAAACAGTTTGAGAGCAGTTGTTAAATATCTTAAAAACATGGGTGAAGTGGAAATCCTGAAATTCAATATTCCTACGGGAATTCCTTATGTTTTTGAATTTGATGATAATCTGAATCTTTTAAAAGATTATTTTCTTGGAGATGAAGAAGAAATAAAAATATTAATGCAACAGATTGCTAATCAGGCTAAAAAATAACTTATGAAAAAAAACTGGGTTATCCCCGACATACACGGATGTGCCAAAACATTGCGGGCTTTGATTGAGGAAAAAATTAAACCAACAAAACATGATGAGTTATATTTTCTGGGAGATTATATTGACAGAGGACCTGACTCAAAGGGTGTTATTGATTATATCATGCACCTGCAAAAAGAAGAATATAATTTAAGATTATTGATGGGTAATCACGAAGATTTTTGTTTAAAAGCAATTGAAGAAGAAAAAAAAATAATAAAATTTCTAGGGATTAAACAAAAAAACAAAATCAGGCTTGAATGGGAAAATCATGGAGCTTCTAATACTTTTTCTAATTTCAATATCAGGAGTCTTAAAGAATTTCCTGAAATTTACATCCAATGGATAAAAAATCTGGAATATTTTATTAAAACAGAAAACTTTATTATTGTTCATGCAGGATTAAATTTCAGGATTCAAAACCCTTTTAAAGACAAGCATGCAATGCTGTGGATAAGGGACTATAAAATCAGACCCGAAAAAATCAATAATAAAAAATTAATTCATGGGCATGTACCCGTTAGCTTGGAATTTATTGATATGTGCGTTAAAAAAAAGAGCTATAATTTTATTGATTTGGATAATGGAGTATACATGGATAATCGTGAAGGTTTTGGTAATTTGGTTGCCCTTGAATTAAATTCTATGGAACTGGCAATACAACACAATGTGGAATAAAAATAATTTAACAACAAAACCTGCATGTAGTTTCTTTGACAAAAAATTAAAATATATTTATGAAGATTGTTTGATAATTCAGTTGTTTATCGGAAACTGTTAACATAAATTTATATATTTGCAAAAAAGGTTAATGAAATTGATAAAACAACTAATATTAAGAAAAAAGAAAAGCTATTAAAAGTTATTGAGGATTATCCTTTAAATTTTTTAGAGATATATAATTCGAATGAAATTCAAGAACTTGCAAAAATATATGTAGAAAAGGGAATAATTCCTTTTAAAAAATTCTTTGACGCATATCACATTGCATGTTCGGTAATAAACGAGATTGATTATTTAGTAAGTTGGAATTATAGGCATTTAGCCAATGTGAATCGGGAAAGACGTGTAATAGCTGTAAATATTGAGAATGATTATATTCATAATTTTAGAATATTAACCCCCTTAGAACTAATGGACTATGAAAACTAAAATATCAAAAGCACAAATTGAAGTTTGGGAATGGAAAGAGAAGGCATTTAAGGAAATAGAAAAAATTCCTGAGAATGAACGAATTGACTATATTATAAAAAAGACAAGGAAGATTATTGAAAAAATTAAAAAGAAAAAGCAACAATTAGTTTAATGAAAAAATATGTTATAAACAAATTCAGTATTACAACTTTAATAATTGTAATTTTTTTACCTTTTTCAATCCGTGCCTATACCGGAGAGGTTATTAAATCGTTTAAAACACCCGGTTCTTTTCCCACCGGTTTAACTTTTGACGGAAAACACCTTTGGCTTGCAGACAAAAAAACCGATAAGATTTATTGTATCAATCCCAAAAACGGAAATATTATCAGGGATATTCAGGCACCGGCTTACTGGCCTATGGGATTAGCCTGGGATGGCGAGGCACTGTGGAATGCAGATGTAAAAGGCGGTATTCCTTTATCAGAGAATTATGATGGTAAAATTTACAGGATAAGCCCTGAAGACGGAACAATTTTAAAAACTATTCAGTCGCCTTCGTCAACACCAAGGGGCTTAACCTGGGATGGAAAGTATCTTTGGTGCGTTGACAATGATTCGGATGAGATTATTCAGTTTAGCCCTGATGACGGCACAACAATCAAGTCATTTAAATCTCCGGCAGGAGATCCAAGAGGACTGACATTTGATGGTAAATATTTGTGGGTTTCCGACAGGTCGAATGATGAAATTTATATGGTTGATCCGGAAACAGGAAACGTATTAATTGTTTGTGAAGCACCCGGACCATATACAAGAGGATTGACTTATGATGGAAAAAATCTTTGGGCTGTTGATTATCAAAACGATAAAATTTATCAGTTAAAAATTCGTGATGGAGAAAAATACAAAAAAAGTAAGGAGAAAAAATCAAAAGTAACTTTCTATCATCAGATAACTAATTTTGGTCCCGGTGATGTAAAAACCGCTGATGTATATTTTGCAATCCCTTCGGATCGTCCTAATCAGACAATTACAGGTATAATTGATTTTTCACCCGAACCTGCTAATTTTCTTATGGATAAATGGGGACAGGAAACAGCTCATTTTTATTACGAAAATATAAAACAGGGCGAGATAAAAAATTCGGAAATGAAATTGATTGTTAATACTTATGATGTAAGATATTTTATCTATCCTGAGGAAGCAGGAAGTATGAAAGAAATCCCTACGGAAATCAAAACCAAATATTTAGAGAATAACGAAAAATACCAGTATGACCATCATGTGATTCAAAATGCAGTAAAAGAAGCTGTTGGAGATGATAAAAATCCGTATTGGATTGCACGGAATATTTATAATTATCTGATGAAAAACATGTATTACGAAATGCAGGGTGGATGGAATACAGCTCCTACTGTTCTTGCCCGTGGAAACGGTTCATGCTCGGAATATGCTTTTATTTATATTGCAATGTGCCGGGCTGCCGGCTTGCCTGCACGGTATGTTGGCTCAGTGGTTATCCGTGGTGATGATGCATGTATGGATGATGTTTTTCATCGCTGGGTAGAAATTTACTTACCGGGATATGGCTGGATACCTGTTGACCCAAGTGGCGGAGATAGCAGTTCACCGCGACATCAGGCGAATTATTTCGGACATCTTGCAAACAGATATTTAATCACAACCGAAAGCGGAGGTGGCTCCGAAACAATGAGCTGGACATATAATTCAAACGAATTCTGGACAACAGACCCAAAAACAAACATTATCGTTGACCATTTTGCTGAATGGGAGCCGGTTGAGTAGATAAGATACTTTAAAACAATCTCAAAAGCTTTCAGAAATATTTTCAGAGGTGTAAAAGACGTTCCCTTTTTTATTTTCAGAGTTACTAAAATATTTGCATAATGAAAACAGTCTATAATGATACTCCCCCCATTTTTTCCATTGAGCCCTTTCTTTTCGGGTCATTGATTTTAATAGGGTTTTGTCTTGTGTCAAAAACGTCTGTTATTAAGATTCCTTCTTTAACTTTCTTGTGATACAGAAAAACATCTAATAAAATCTTTGAGGCGAAGTCTGACCAAATAATTTTCATTTAGTTACCAGTTTTTCGATTCAATCTCCAATTGTTCTTGAGTTTTGAAATTTCCTGCAAGATAATCGTCGTTAGATTTTTTTGCTCTTTCAATCAACTCTGCTTGTGTAAATGGTGTTAAAGTCTGGTCTAAATCCTTTGTTGATTTTTTTATTGTTTCTTCAATTATTTCAAAAGCGTTTTCGTCTTGAAGTCCAATCAAGAATTCTATTAGGTTTAGTTTTCGCGTTTGTAAGTCCATAGGTTATTAATATTTAATAAAAAAATAATACTATTTTTTTCTATAACAAATTGCAGACTGCGGACTGCCGATTGGAGACTTGATACCATTGTAATATCCAAATAGTAATTCATTTATCATCAGCATGTTTGTTCATTTTTGCCACCTACTCTTTCCTCGATTCAATCAAAATTTCAAGCATTTTAATACCTGCTTCGGAAATTACAGTACCGGGCCCAAAGATAGCAACTACTCCTGCTTTGTACAGGAAATCGTAGTCCTGATGTGGGATTACTCCGCCAACGTTTATTAAAATATCTTCTCTTCCTGATTTTTTCAGTTCTTCAATCAGTTGCGGGACTAAAGTTTTATGACCTGCAGCAAGGCTTGATACTCCTATAATATGAACATCATTTTCAATTGCCTGACGGGCAACTTCTGCAGGTGTCTGGAACAGCGGTCCGATATCAACATCAAAACCAATATCCGCATATCCTGAAGCAACCACTTTTGCTCCGCGGTCATGCCCGTCCTGTCCCATTTTAGCAATCATTATCCTTGGTCTGCGTCCTTCTAATTTAGCAAATTCATCAGCCATTTTACATGCTTTTATAAAAGTTTTATCATCTTTTGATTCTGATGAGTAAACACCGGAAATAGAACGTATTACAGCTTTATACCTTCCAAAAACTTTTTCACAAGCATATGAGATTTCGCCAAGAGTAGCACGTTTTTTGGCAGCTTCAATTGATAATTCCAATAGATTGCCTTCACCGGTTTTGCATGCTTGTGTTATTGCATCAAGGGCTTTCTTAACCTCATCATTATTTCTCTCAGCTTTTAATTTTTGCAGTCTTTTAATCTGAGCTTGTCTGACAGCAGTATTATCAACTTCAAGAGTTTCAATCGGGTCTTCTTTTTCCAAACGGTATTTATTAATACCAACGACTGTATCTTTGTGTGAATCAATGCGGGCTTGCTTACGGGCAGACGCTTCTTCAATTTTCATTTTAGGAACTCCGGTTTCAATTGCTTTAGTCATTCCGCCTAATTCTTCAACTTCCCGGATCAATTCCCATGCTTTGTGAGCAATATCGTTTGTTAATGATTCAACAAAATAAGAACCTGCCCAAGGATCAACAGAACGGCATACATTAGTTTCTTCCTGAATGTATATCTGGGTATTTCTTGCAATACGCGCAGAAAAATCTGTAGGTAAAGCAATAGCTTCGTCAAGGGCGTTTGTATGAAGTGACTGAGTATGTCCTAAAACCGCTCCCATTGCTTCAATACATGTACGTGCAACATTATTGAAAGGAGTCTGTTCCGTTAAGCTCCATCCGGAAGTCTGGCAGTGAGTTCTTAAAGCTAAAGATTTGGAATTTTTCGGATTAAACTGTTTTACGATTTTTGCCCAGAGCATCCTTGCGGCACGCATTTTGGCGATTTCCATAAAATGATTCATGCCTACTCCCCAGAAAAAAGAAATACGCGGAGCAAAAGTGTCAATATTCAGTCCTGTATTTACACCTGTGCGTAAATATTCCAACCCATCAGCAAGGGTATAAGCAAGTTCAATGTCTGCTGTTGCGCCGGCTTCCTGCATGTGATACCCGCTGATGCTGATAGAATTGAATTTCGGCATTTTTTCGGAAGTAAACTTAAAAATATCGGCAATGATACGCATTGACGGTAATGGCGGATAAATATATGTGTTTCGCACCATGAACTCCTTTAAAATATCATTCTGTATTGTGCCGCTTAACTGCTCTAATGAAACTCCCTGTTCCAGTCCGGCTACGATATAAAAAGCAAGAACAGGTAAAACTGCCCCGTTCATGGTCATTGAAACCGACATTTTATCTAAGGGTATCTGGTTAAAAAGTATTTCCATATCAAGAATGGAATCAATAGCAACGCCGGCTTTACCAACATCACCGACTACTCTTTCATGGTCAGAATCATAGCCGCGATGTGTTGGCAAGTCAAATGCGATGGAAAGCCCTTTTTGTCCTGCTGCAAGATTCCTGCGGTAAAATGCATTAGATTCTTCGGCAGTAGAAAATCCGGCATACTGGCGGATAGTCCAAGGACGCATCACATACATCGTGGAATAGGGTCCTCTTAAATATGGTGGAATTCCGGCAGCATATTCCAGATGCTCCATTCCCAACAGATCATCTTTTGTGAAAACCGATTTTACGAGAATTCTCTCGGGGGTCATCCAATTAGAAGAAATGTGATTTTCCATTTCCCATTCCCTGCCTGATAATGAAGATTTCGGTGAAGATTTGAAATTTATGTTTTTGAAATTCGGTTTCATTTTTTTATAATAAATTTTGGTAACTATTTTGTTTATTGGTCGGCTTATTGCTTGTTGGCAGTTGAGCCTTTTTATTTAATACCTTAAAAAAATATCAAGGTAGCTTTTATAAACATAAAGTCTGTTTCTCTTTTTTTAACATATAAAAACAAAATCTCATTATCAATAAATTTTATATTAACGATTAGCTAAGATAATCATTAATAACAAAATTTTTATTAACGATTGAAGAGATTCTTTATTGTCAATAAATCTTGGAATATTTCATCTTTTAAACAACTTCAATTTTTCAAATATAAGCTCTTTAACAATTGCCTGCAACATTTAACTAATCTTTGCACGAAAACTAAATATTTTGGAGTGCTTAGTCAGAAAACGTCAAGTTCGAGGCTTGCGAAGTGCAGAAAATAAGGAGTTTACTTTTGTAAATGACTGGTTTCTGCATGAGCGTAACGAAGAAATTGACGTTTTCTGGCAAGCACTAACTAACACAGTTCTTCCTGAAACTCCCGTAATGTTTCCAGAACATTTGATTTTACGTGAACAAAATGCTGAATTCCTTTTGCTTTTAAATCATCAATAATATTTTTTGGATAACCTGCAACAACAACAATTGCTTTGTCTTTTAATTTATCAAAAATTTTAGGTGCAATTTCAGTATATTCATCATCTGAGCTGCAAATCACAACAATATCAGCTTTGGCATTAATACATGATTTTATTCCTTCATCAATAGTTTTACATCCGGGATCATCAATAACTTCAAAACCTGCACATGCAAAAAAATTACATGAAAATATTGCTCTTGCTTTTCGTTTTGCAGGATTTCCATAAGTAAACATAAAAACAACCGGACGCTTGTTTTTAATTGCAAACATATCGGTTTTATATCTTAGAATTTCAAATGCTTGTGCCCCTCTGTAAGGTTTTAAAGTTTCAACAATTGTTTCATTTCCGGTTAAATTTTTAGGTTCAAATATTGCCGGATTTAATTCTTTCTCAATATGTTCGTTAAAATTGGGGAATTGGTTTGTTCCCAGCAAACTTTCTTTTCTTGTTGCAATATCCAAATCTTTTTTCCTGGAAGTTTCTTTAATTTTTGATTGTATAAATCCTTTTTTAAATGCTTCAAGATAACCTCCGGATTCATCAACTTCAAGAAACAATTTCCATGCTTGTTCAGCAATTGAATTCGTTAAATTTTCAATATAATATGAACCTGCAGCAGGGTCAACGACCTTGTCAAAATATGATTCTTCTTTAAGTAAAAGTTGCTGGCTTCGGGCAATGCGTTCGGAGAAATCAGTAGGTTTTTCATAAGCTGTATTAAAACCTTTAACCATTAGAGAATCAGTGCCTCCGATAATTGACGACATTGCTTCCGTAGTAGTTCTGAGCATATTAACATAAGGGTCGTAAATTGTTTTATTCCAATCGGAAGTAACAGAATGAATGTGAATTTGGGTGATGCCAATGTGTTCGGGACCATAAGCATTAACAATATTTGCCCATAATGTTCGTGCTGCCCTTATCTTTGCAATTTCCATAAAATAATTTGAACCGACTGCAAAATTAAATTTTATCCGTAAAGCAACTTCGTCAATAGTTAATCCCCTGTTTGTAAGCTGTGTAAGATATTCACTGCCGGCTGCAAGACTAAATGCAAGCTCTTCAACAATTGAAGAACCGGAATTATTGAAAATTTGTCCGTTTACAGCTATCACACGATAGTGAGGCAGATGGTTGGCTTTTTTTATAAGCTCAACACACCGGTCAAAAGCAAATTCCTCTGATTGCCTGAAATTACCTCTTAAGCTGAAATAACCCAGCGGGTCAAAATCAACCGAACCTTTGATTTTTTCAAGGTCGCGATTATATTTTTTTACAAGAGTTTCAATTATTTCCAAAACTTTAAAGGAATAATCGCCACAAATAAAATTGAGTTCAACAGCATCTGCAAAAATATTTTCCAGAAGTCTTTCAATTCCTTCAATGCTTGGTTCGGTTTTATCATCAAGAATTAATCCCAGTGAGTTAATACCTTTCATCAGTACATCCAATGCTTTTTTATTTGCTTTTTTAATATCTTTTGCATCAATATCCTGGCGGATATACCAATCATTTTTATTTTTTTTATTTCCTCTTGCGAATGGAAAATTTCCAGGGAAAACATCAAGATAACTGATATCTTTTAAATCTTCACTTCTGTAATAGGGCTTAACATTAAAATTTTCGTTTGCTTTCCAGATTAACTTTTTATCATAATCAGCACCTTTCAGGTCTTTTTTGATTTTTTCTTCCCATTGCTCAGTTGAAACCAGCGGGAATTCTGAAAATAATTTGGCGGGATTTTTCTTTTTTGAATCCATTTTTATAAATATTTTATTCTTCAACGGGTTTAAAAACAGTTAGTTTTCAAACGGTTTGCAAATTTATAATAAAATTTATTAAAATTAAATGATAATTAATTCATCCAAACTTCTTTTAGGTACATGATGAATGCCATTGCTGTCTCTCCAGTATTCAATATTATTCTGTTTAACAGGTTCAATAATTACTTTTTCTTTTGGTTTGCCCAAAGCAATCGTTAACAAAATACGGAAATCATCCGGTAGTTTTAAAATTTTATGAAGTTCATTTCTTTGGATAGAACCAATTATGCACCCTCCCAAACCTTTTTCTACTGCACCGAGTAAAATGCTTTGTACGGCAATTCCCGCATCATATTCAATAATTTTTTTGTAGTTCAAATTACCAAGAATTATAACATAAGCAGATGGTCTTTCACCTTCTTCGGGACCGTTCCAATCCTTTAAATAACCTGCCCATTTGAGATGAGGAAAAATAAGTTTATTTTTTTCGGGAGTATTAGAAATAAAAAATTTCAATGGCTGAAGATTTCCTCCGGAAGGGGATAATCTTGCCAAATTAATTAACTCTTTAAGGGTTTCAAAAGGAATATTATGTTCCTGATGAAATCTCCGGTAGCTACGATTTTTTTCAATAAGAGATTTTAGCATATTATAAACTTTTAATACTCATCCGATGACTTGAAGTCATCGGATGAGTTAAATATTATTTCAATCTATTTCCATCTAACTTTATTGGCTGAAATTTCATATAAGACAGTGACCTCCAAAGCCATTCAAGAGGACCATAGCGAAAATATTTTAACCAGTAATAAGAAAATAATACTGAAAAAATCCAAACGCCGAAAACTATAAGTATTTGTCCGCCACGCTCTACCTTGCCATAAAACCCGAAACCGTGCCCGTAAAAAATTGTCGTGCAAATTAGTGTTTGCAAAATGTAGTTTGTAAAAGCCATTCGTCCGACTGCAGCAAGTAGCTTTTTAAATCCTGAAAACAAATTTGATTTGCAAAAAAGCATAACTAAACCAATATACCCAAAACTCACAAAAATACTTCCCCAGTAATTAAATACTTTCCCGCCGAACATTGAATATTCCATAGTCCAGCCGGCACTGAAATTTTTTATCATTCCTGTTATCACCAGAAAATAGCCAACCAAAAAACCAATTATCAAAAACCCGATGTAAAATTTTGATGAGCGGCTTGCAGATAATACTTTTAATTTATAAAGAGCCATGCCAATAAGCATTAAACCCCAAACACGCCATAGCGAATACACAAAAAATACAAGGGTTTGTATCATTAATGCTATTGGGATACGGTTTTCCATCTGGTCTGTCCAGCTACCCCGGTATATTAAAATATTATGTTCAATTATTTCTTTATCAGGTTGCCATTTTTCCAGGGTGTCCCGTATGCTTTCTTCTGGCCAGTATGACATTGACCAGTTAAAAAACATGTTTAATAAAAACGGTACAAGTATCAAAGATATTCCGACTATCAGAAGTGTTTTTGGTGTTTTTTTTCTGAAAAGAAAAGCAATCATACCAATTAATGCATAAGAAACCAAAATATCTCCAAACCAAAGCAAATATGCATGTAACAGACCAAATATCAATAACCACATCATACGGCGGCAATGTAAGCCGGTTGAAGATAGCCCTTTTTTTCTCATATTATCAGTCATTAAAATGATGCCTGCACCAAATAAAATTGAAAATATTGTCATGAATTTCTGGTCAGCGATTATATGACTTAACATCCATACCCATTTATTTATCCCGGTTAAGTCGCCGTAAACTGTTGGATTGTCGTAAGCCGAGAATATCATTGAAAAGCACTGGATGTTCATTATTAAAATTCCAAGTACGGCAAATCCTCTCAATACATCAATTGAGATAATACGTTGCCATGGGGCAATGGGGCTGTATTTTGTTGTACTCATCTTTAAATAAATTTATTTGTCATTTGATGCTTGTTTTTTGTAATTTCCGCTTTATTAGGGTTAGGATTAATTTTTAGTTTTAAATATTTATTTAAACTTTCGGACTTTATAGACGGATACTATTCAACAACAGTCATCTCCTCCACCAAGTGTCCTGCACCTGCAAATTTATCAATAATGAACAGGCAGTAACGGATATCAAGTGTAATGTTACGGCACTGATCGGGGTCGTACATCAGGTCGCTCATTGTACCTTCCCAGTTACGGTCAAAATTTATTCCTATCAATTGTCCTTCGGCGTTTAATACGGGACTGCCGGAATTGCCGCCTGTTGTGTGATTTGTGCCTGTGAAACATACATGCATAGTTCCATCTTTATCCCCGTATTTTCCATAATCTTTATCGTTATATAATTTTTTTAGTTTTTCCTCAACAACATAATCATATATAGCCGGATCTTCCTTTTCCATAATACCTTCAAGGGTTGTATAATAACCGTAGCTGACTGCATCGCGCGGATGGTAATCATTAACTTTACCGTAATGAATCCTTAAAGTAGAATTAGCATCAGGATAAAAACGTTTGCCGGGTTGCATTTCCATTTGTGCTTTCATATATAATCTTTGCAAACTGTCTAATTGTTTATTCAGTTTGGAAATCTCAGGCTTGAGTTTGTCTGAATAAAATTCTCCTATGCTAATAGCCAGTTTATATGCCGGATCTTTCTCAATTTTTTTATATTTTGAAACTTTGTAATTATCAAGGAATTTATTAACTTTTTCTTCGGAAGTCATAAATGATTTTTTAAACACATAATCTGCATATTCCGGAAAATTATTTTTAAATTTTGTTTCAATAGTATTAAAAATTGGCGGAAGATATTTTTTATCTAAATCATCGTAGTAAATTTCAAGCAGGTTTTCAAGAACTTCTTTATCAATCGGCAAATAATAATTTTTAAAATATCGTTTAGCAGAGGATTGATATTGTTCAACCAGTGTATTGATTTCATCTGTGTTAACATGTTTATTTTTGCTTTTTTTAACAAGATTTTTAAATCTGTCGGCAAACCTGATTATTTCCACACCAAAACCGGCTTCCATTAAATAATCGTCAGCGAGTTCAAGGGGCGTAAGTTGTTTATAAATTTCTTCAAATGCCGGAAGTAAATCTCCGTATTTCTTTTTTAATCCGGGATTTGAATTTGCCCATTTTTGAAATTTATTTTCAAATTCACGTTTTTTATTTATAGCATCTAATTTTTTTATTCCACGATTTTCGCCAATCATTTTTTTCCAGTAATTTGCTACTCTTGCAGATTTAGTTGAGTATTGTAATCTTATCAGGTCATCCTGATTTATTGCTTTATCCATTATATTAAGTCGTTTTTGCCGCAATTTTATTTTAGCAGGATTTTGCACTTTGGTTATCATTTCAATAGCATAAGAAGGTAAATATTCCTGTGTTCGTCCGGGATAGCCGAAGACAAATGTAAAATCACCTTTTTCAATGCCATTCAATGAAACCGGTATATGATATTTTGGTTTGTACGGAACATTATCTTCGGAATAATCGGCTGGCTTATTATCTTTATCAACATAAATCCTGAATATTGAAAAATCGCCTGTATGCCGTGGCCACATCCAGTTATCAGTATCTCCACCGAATTTCCCAATATTTGACGGCGGTGCTCCAACCAGTCTGATATCTTTAAAGGTTTCGGTAATAAAAAGATAATATTCATTGCCATAATAAAACGGTCTCACTCTTGCAGAATAACCGGTGCTGTCAATGGCATCCATTTCAATTGTTTTAATATGATTTTTTATGATAGAATCTCTGATTGCCATTGTCATTTCGTCATTTACGCCTTCAAGGATTTTATCAGTTACATCTTCCATCCTTATCAACATAGTTACAGTTAAGCCGGGATTAGGTAATTCTTCCGAGCGGTTCATAGCCCAGAAACCATCAGTAAGATAATCATGCTCTAAAGTGCTGTGCGATTGAATACGACCATATCCGCAATGATGATTTGTTAAAATCAATCCCTCATCCGAAATAATTTCGGCAGTACATCCATATCCAAACCTTACAATTGCATCTTTCAAGCTTGAATGATTAATGCTGTAAATATCTTCGGCAGTGAGTTTCATACCCATATCCTGCATTTCAGATTCGTTTAACTGCTCAAGCAATATGGGTATCCACATGCCTTCATCTGCCTTAATTTTGATGTTAAAACCAAAAACCAAGGCAAAAATCAATAAATAGATTTTTTGTTTCATAAAATTAATTTTTTCATTAGCTTATAATTAGCCCCTGTCTATAAACTAAGCATTTAGTACTTTTTTTAAAAATAACAAATTACAAGCACCAAATTTCAAATAAATTCCAATTTTCAAAATTCAATGACCAAAACAATTTCAAAGCTGTTTTGAACATTTGGTCATTGATATTTGGATTTTATTTGTTATTTGTTTTTTTGTTAATTGGTGCTTATAATCCATACGGACAAGTTTTGATCATTGAAATTTGGAATTTATTTGTAATTTGTAATTTGTTATTTGGTGCTTCATTTTATGTAAATCTTTGACTTTTAAGACAGGCACTAATTAAACTTATAACAATTAACATATAACATTTAACTTACTCAACTGCTATACATGATATCCCAACATCTACATTCATTGGCAATCCTGCAACCTGTATAGCTTCACGGGCTGGTGGATTTTCCTTAAAATAACTTCCGTAAACTTCATTAACTTCTCCGTAAATTTTCATATCAGACATAAAAATTGAGCACTTAACAATATTTGAAAAATCCATATTTACCTCATTTAAAATGGTTTTAACGTTTTCCAGTATTTGTTTTGTCTGAGATTTAATATCGCCGGTTATCAGTTTTCCTGTATAAGGGTCTATTGGGATTTGCATAGAAATATATAATGTTCCGTTTGTAAAAATCGCCTGACTATACGGAGCAATTGGCTTGGGAGCATTTGAAATATTTATTACTTTTTTCATTATTGATAAAATTCAGTTTGTGCAAATTTAGAAATATTTTTGATTTGGAACTTTTAAAAATCTGATTATGACTATCCATCAGACTGATAATTAGAAATTGGTTGGAATTATTTAGAAGTTAATATTTTTAAAATAAAATTTATGTTTTTTTATTCTCTGAACTTACTGATTAGCAATAGTTAGAAGAAAATATTTATTTAGAATGAATATAAATTCAAAATTATTTAAAAAAAATTCAATTTTCAGGGTTACTTTTTTGATGTTTTTGGAATTAATACATAGGATTTAACCCGAAAATTATATCTGATAATGTTAAAATTCATTTACAATACACAATTTTCGTTAAAATATTTTTACATTACGGATAACTCTGAAAACCATACATATATCGTTAACTTACTAAATCTTTATTTTAAACTTAAACGAAATGCGAAAATCAAAGGCAATGTTATTCATTTGCCTTGTCTATATATATTTCCCCATTTTAATTCAAATTTATGTTTAACTTAAAAATTTTAATTATGAAAAAATTAATTTTTACTTTTTGCTTTACATTGCTGTTTTTAAATTGTATATTTGCACAACAGCAATGAGTTGAATTTACAAGTTCAACACCTTCACAACCGGATGTTCAATTAATTGTTTCCGAAAACTCAAATGTGAGTTTTAGTGTTGAGGTTTACGGGATGTATTCGGAAAATATTACAGAACAAGGTACAACCTATCAGCGAATTAATATTCCCGGAAGCGGGAAAACAGTTATTACGGGAGAACCCGAAATGCCGATAATAAGGCAATTAATTGCCATACCCGAATGTGATGATGTAACATTAACAATTGCAGTTACAGGACAAATGACAATGAATAATTACTATATATATCCGGTACCAGTGCTTGTAGAAATACAAAATCCGGATAGTACGGTTTTTCTTGCTGAACAGTTTTTTATTGACCAGACTGCTTACAATACAAACCAGAATTATCCGCCGGTTAATGCTGAAATAAAATCTTTTGGTTATCTACGCGATCAAAAGTATGCTGAGGTATATATTTATCCAGTACAATTTAATCCCGTAACACAGCAACTGCAAATAACAACCAATTACGAACTTACACTTAACTTTATTAACCCAACTACAGCAGTTAACGTTAATACAGGTATTTTTAATAATGTTGCAACTAATGCTATGCTTAATTATGTTTCAAGTGGGATGACAGCTTCAATAAATGACCGGCCCGGATGGACAGGAAATATTGAATGGATAACATTAACCGATACAGCACAGGCATGCACCATTGTAGCCGATTACCTTATTATTACTGATGATATTTTTTATGACCCTACAAACCCTAATTCCGAATTACTTAAAATAGCCCAGCACCGTGCCGAATATAACGGACTTGATATTGCAATTGTGAAAGTTGAAGATATATTATCAAGTCTATTCTTTAATCCATATGATGATTATAAATATGAAAGGGCAATACGCAGATTCATCAAACGCGTTTATGAAGGCGCCAATGCCAATCATACTTACGACGGCAAAGTAGGTTATGTGCTTCTTGTAGGAGATACGAAATTCGGCACTGATTTCGGCGTGCCTTATTCTTATGAAGATTTTGACCCTGCACCGATTAATTTAGATTATACAAATGATTATTATTATTCTTGCTTAACTGAAGAGAATAATGTAACTGATTATATAGGAGATCTTTATATTGGCAGATTCAGTGTTCAAACAGAACAGAAATTGCA
Source organism: Bacteroidota bacterium (assembly GCA_030622635.1). Classification (GTDB taxonomy): domain Bacteria; phylum Bacteroidota; class Bacteroidia; order Bacteroidales; family JADFUO01; genus JADFUO01. Next base: position 6,114 of record JAUXFX010000030.1, on the reverse strand, counting down.
TAATATAGTAAGCAAGACTATTTATTTTGAGAGTGAAGCAGATTTTGGATTTTGGCGCGATTCGGTTTATTTTTCAAATAGCAACGATATAAGTATTTATAATATATATAATAATCTTTTAGAAAAATACCAGGCAATGGAGACCTATTATATACAGGAACCATATTCTGTTAAGATATTTGATGAATACGATTATTCTGTATCTCAATGGGATTTAGCAAGGCAAGATTTTGTTAAAGGTATTAATAATGGTTGTGTTGCTATGTTTTATTACGGTCACGGCACACAACACGCTTATGCCGTTGGAAATAATTCCTATCCTTATCATTATATTGATGCTGATTATTTAATGAATAATTTAGAAAATAAAGGTAAGTATCCATTTGTTTCAAATTTTACATGTTATACAGGTGTATATACTAATTTAGTTCCGCCGGAAAGGCTTTCTGAAATTATGACCACTTATTCTGATACAGCAGGTTTTGTCGGAGTATTAGCGGCTGTAAAACCAGTAAATATTGGAGGAAATGAAATGACTTACCCCCCTAATATTATGAAAAATGGCTATATACCCTATGTTATATGGAATCATCTTTCACATATTACAGGTGAGTATATTTTAGAAACAAGAATTGCACATTTTTCACATGGTTTATGGATAATGAATTATTTCGGTGACCCTGCATTAAATATAATGGCTAAGGGATTTGAAGTTACACAAAATTTAGATTTTCCTTGTAATACTACTATTTCAACTGATGTTTATTTAAGGGCTGGAGTTATATGTAATATTTCTCCATCTTGCGATCTGTTCTTTGAAGATAACGGAAGGTTAATAGTTGATGAAGGAGCTACATTGAATATATGGGGCAATGCCACTATTCATGGAAAAAACGATTATAATGCAATAATAATTAATGGAAATCTTGGAAATAATAATATTACTCAAAATGTAACTTTCACAGCACCGGAAAACATGCAATGGACAGGTTTGGTATTAAATAATACTTCAGTTGATCAAACTATTTTTAATTGTACTTTTGAGCGTTGTAACTTATCAGGTAAAACACATTCATTAATGGTTACAGGAGGTGATTTTACCGAATCGGTTATTAATTTTGAAAACACCAATGTATATATTCAAAACGCCAATTTTACAAACGGCGTTGTGGACGTTTCAACAAGAGTAAAACCATGTATGGTTGAAATTACAGGTTGTGTATTTAACAATACTACACGAAGCGGTGCAGTTTCAATTGAGAATTATACCGATTTTTTCATGGATAATGACACCATTAATTACAAGATTGGAGATGGAATTGCACTGTATTATTCGGGTGGCGGCACTACAAATTCACATACAATCAACAATAGTACAATACAGTTTACCGGTATTCATTCGGATTATAATTGTAATAAAGGTATAAATATTTATTTTTCAAATGTTGCTGTTAAAAATAATTATATTACTAATAATGTATATGGTATTGCATGCCTGGATAACAGTATTACAAAAGTTACAGGCAATGATATTGCCAATGTACCTGAAGAAACCCAAAGAATTATTAATAACACGAAAAACCAGGTATATGCTGTTTATAACTGTTTTCCTAATGAATTTCACTTTAATGCAATTTATAATGAAAATAACAATAATCCTTTGTGCTATTATGTTAGTGATTTTGTGCCTCAGGAACCTGAATTGGATGTAAGATTTAATTATTGGGGTACTAATTTTGACCCGTATAACGATCTGTATCCAACACCATGGTATTTCTGGGAACCGGTTTGGCAATTAGGTGATGGCGGACAGCTTGGACAATCACCTGCCGGACAATTATATGAAACCGCTATTAATAATATTGATACTGGAAATTATGTTTTAGCTGAAACCCAGTTGAAGCAGGTAATTGCTGATTATCCTGTAAATAAAGAAGCAAAGGCATCCGTTAAGGAACTTATTGAATTAAAACAAATATCCGATCAGGATTTCACAGGTCTTAAAATATATTATGACACGGCAACAAATTTACAGGATACTAATGATATCGGAAAATTGTCAAATTGGCTTTCAAATTTCTGTAATATCAGGGCTGAAAATTATCAGGATGCTATTATATGGTTTGAAAATGTGATTGATAATCCTGAAACAACGGAAGATTCAATCTGTGCAATTATTGACCTGGGCTATACGTATTTGCTTATGCAAGGTGACAGCTTAAACAGAAACGCAAATTATATTGGTAAATATCCTGAATATAAACCTGTTTCAAGGGGAAATTTTGCAATAAAACGTAATGAACTTATTAACCTTTTGTTTAAAAATTCTAAATCAGGCAAAACAAATGAGTTTGATTCAGAGTTTTCTGATACAAAATTAATAACATTATATCAAAATTATCCAAATCCTTTTAAACTAAGCAGCAAAATAGAATTTTACCTTGCAGAAGACGGACAAGTAACAATTGAAATATATAATTTACCTGGTAATAAAATACAAACAGTTACAGATAAATATTATACTAAGGGCAAGCATGAAATACTGTTAAATTCTGACGGGCTTAAAACAGGCGTATATTATTGTACTGTAAAATTAAACGGTGCTTTAGTTGAAGGAAAAAAGATGATTAAGATTGAATAAAAATATAATTTTTATAAAAGCTGGTTAGCGGTTTAAAACCGCTTACCAGCTATACCGATACGGAACAGTTTTACCAAATTTAAGTATAATTTAATTTATTTAAACAACAATGAAAACACAAATAAAAGTAACAACAGCAATACTAATATTTATTGCTTTAAGCTATGTGCAGCCGCTTAATGCACAAATAACCCGGGGTCATGCACCCGGAGAATTATATATTCCTTCAACATGGTACCGGCTAAGTGATTATGAAAGATATGATGCTATTTTTTATACAAGTGATAACGGTGTAACCATAGGCATTAAATACGTTTGCGATGTTTATTCTTTCCAGGATATGCAGATTCAAAACCTTGTGTCTGATGCCACACCCGCAGTTTTATACAATTATTTTCAACACAATTTATCAGTAAGTTTTGACTCCGGAATAACATGGGATTCACTTGATCCGCCAGGTGATTACACTGCCACTTTCACTGCCGGTTGTATAGAAGGAGAGATTTATGAATTATGGTCAAATTTCGATAAACGTGGTTTACAGTTAGATAGAAGTACTGATTTTGGAGAAAATTTCACATTAGTTAATAACGATGCTCATGGTGGTAGAGCAGAAGTTGGTACAGAAGCAGGTGAAGTATATCTAAGAAACGCCCCCTCTTTTGATAACCCTTTAGAAATATTATTTAGTAATAACAATGGAGTTGATTTCACTTTACAGAGTGAATTAGATACAACAATAGGGGGTTATGTTGTTTATGGACATTACCCTGTCATATCAAGAGGTACAAGCCCTGGTGAGTTATACCTGGTTTCATGGCATTATCCTGCCAATTATCATATTTATCACAGCACAGATTATGGCCAAAGCTTTAATTTAAGATATATTTCAGATGAATGTGATCTTTTATATATTTATAAATTTACAGCAGGATTGGAGCCCGGCTCTTTTTATATGAGTTATTCTATTCCTTGGTACGATGGCTTTAATACTTTAATGTATATTTATTACAGCAATGATACGGCAAGTACATTTACAGAATATGTTCATATATTAGATGAGAACTTTCCTGTTTCAATACAGGAAAACAATAACTTATTTGAAAATATTCAGTTATCACAAAACTACCCAAACCCGTTTTCAACTTTAACTAATATTAAATTTTACTTTTCTAAGGAATCTAAAGTAGAAATAAATATTTACAATATTAACGGGCAATTGGTCAGGAAATTACTAAATAAAAATCTTCCTGCCGGGCAGCATAAGATAAGCTGGGACGGAACAAATGAAACAGGGCAGCAACTAAAAAGCGGTATTTATTTCTACCGGCTTAAAACAGATGATGGTGTTTTCAGGAAGAAAATGGTTTTGGTGAGGTAGAAATAAATTGAAAAAGCCGGTTAGCGGTTTGAAACCGCTAACCAGCTATACCGATACGGAACAGGTTTACCAAATTTAAATAGAATTTAATTTATTTAAACCACCGGAATTAGCATTATTGCTAACTCTTCAAGAATTTGTAAGCTTTTAATAATTTTAGAAAAAATTATTTTATTATCTGATAATTTTGTCGTATAATTGTGTACTGCTTTAGTTATCAAATTTTATTTTAAAATAATTATTTAAGAAAGGAAAAAAATATGACTTTAATTTTAAACAAACAAGATGTAGCATCTGTACTTGAAATGAAGGATTGTATGGATGTAGTTGAAAATGCTTTTGCCGAACTTGCAAACGAAACGGCAGTTTTACCTTTACGGACAAACATAAAGCCGCCGGATGGTCTTTCTTTGTATATGCCTGCTTATTTGAAGGAAATGAAAGCGCTGGCATGTAAAGTTGTTACCGTTTATAAAAACAATCCGAAGAATTTTAACTTACCGGTTGTAATCGGGAAAGTGCTGCTTCAGGATCCTGACTCTGGAGATGTAATTTGCATAATGGACGGCGGTTATTTAACAGCAGTACGCACCGGAGCTGCAAGCGGCGTGGCAACAAAATACCTTGCCAGAAAAGACAAAGGACAAGTTGCCGGAATTTTCGGAACAGGTGTTCAGGCACGAATGCAATTGTGGGCAGTATGTATTGCAAGAGATATTTCCAAGGCGTTGGTTTATGATGTTTCTGATGAAGCTGCTGATAAGTTTGTTGCAGATATGAGCGAGAAATTAAACCTTGAAATTATTAAAGTTGATGCTCCTGATAAAGTTTTGGAGGCAGATATAATTTGTACTGCAACCTCATCTGCCACTCCAATATTTAATGGAGAAAATGTAAAAGAAGGAACACATATCAATGGTATTGGCAGTCATACGCCAAATGCCAGAGAGCTGGATACTGAAATCATTAAACGTTCAAAATTCATCGGTGATTCCAAAGAAGCATGTTTCAGTGAAGCCGGTGATATTATGATACCTTTAGAAGAAGGTGAAATTGAAGAAACGCATTTTTATGCCGAATTAGGTGAGATTATAACAGGTAAAATGCCCGCCCGTACTGATGATAAAGAAATAACAATTTTTAAATCAAACGGATTGGCAATACAGGATGTTGCTACAGCCAAGCTGATTTATGATAAGGCTGTTGAAGCAGGGATAGGAGTGGATATTGTAATATAACGGATTAAAATTAAAAAAGAAGTCTGGAATAGCGGTTCATTTATAAATAAGAAATATTACACAGGTAGCTTTGTCTATAACAACGAAGGGATTGGGAATACAAGGGTTGTCTTTACACAGCAAGCTGAAGGGTTGGCTGTTTTATAGGTTTGTTAAAAGTTCTTTTAATTCATTATCAGATATATTTTCCTGTTCTGATTTATCATAGATAGTAAGCAGGTAAACAATAGTTTTCGTCACGTAAACGTGCGTAATAATTCTTGCTCCGCCGGATTTTCCTTTTCCTTTAGATTTAATAGCCAATCGTATTTTGTAGCAATTATGTCCCATAGGTGTGCCTTGCATGGGATTTTCTTCAAGAGAATTGATCAGGGCACTTAACTCCTGTTTTAAAGAAGGAAATTTTCTAAGCAGTAATTTTAATCTACGCTTAAATTTATTAGTAACTTCAATATTAAAGCTCATCAATAAACTCTTTAGCAGATTGTAATTTTATTTTACCTTGTTTAGCCAACTTCACTTCTTCCACTGCTTCCTTTAAATCTTTTAGAAAATCCGCTTTGTGCTCGGTAATTGGCGTAGCTTTTACAAAAGAAAAATTCTTCAGCACTTCCATAAAAAAAGCTGCTTTATTATCCCTTATATCAAGTAATATTTTCATTGTGTTAAGAGTTTAAGAAGCGTAAGCTTGTTTAATTTTAAAATTTTTGATAATCATAATTATTTAAAGTATAAGAATTTCTATAATTCTATACAAAAATAGTAAAAATAATTTAGCAAATTCAATATCCATCTAATAATTATCCCTGAAGTCTTTTTTCTTGGTCAGTTTTAAATCCTGTAATATTGATGAT
>JAUXFX010000146.1 GCA_030622635.1 Bacteroidota bacterium | reverse complement strand
GATTGTGTTTCTTTGCAAAATATATTTAAAACTATAATAATATGAAAAATAAAATTAATGCTACAATTTTAATCATTACGGTTTTCGTAATTATTTTAAGCAGTTCATGTAAAAAAGACGATAATAATAAAGGTAATACACCAATACCTAAACTTGATTGGGTCGTTCAGGATATTGACAGTACATTGCTTTCATTTAATAAGATATTGTTTAAAGATACTCTTATAGGATGGATACTTGGTGATGAAGGGACTTATGTTACTACAACCGATGGGGGCGAAAATTGGGAAGCATCTTTGTTATCCGACGTTAATCTGTATGATATGTTTTATTTGAATGCACTTAAAGCATGGATAGTTGGAGATAATAACACAATATTATTTTCATCAAACGATTGTGAATCATGGACACTTCAATCAATTGCTACAAATGCCGATTTAAAAAGTATATTTTTTACTGATGGATTAAATGGCTGGGCTGTAGGAACATCAGATGAAAATCCTTCGGTGATTCTGCGAACATTTAACGGTGGTACCGGAGGAAACGGCTGGCTGCCTCAAACTCCACCTGAAAATGAATTTGCTTTGAACGGAGTATTTTTTATTAACCAGCTCGAAGGATGGGCGGTTGGTGATCATGGCACACTTTTCAGAACCGTTAACGGAGGGACAGAATGGAACATACAAAGTTCAAATACCACTGAAAATTTAAATGTTATTTGTTTTATTAATGATGAAATCGGTTGTATTGTCGGTGACAGGGGTACGTATATATTTAGCTTTGATGGCGGAGAAAACTGGTTCTTTCCATACCCGTTTTCACCTTTTGAAATAAACGATATTTATTTTTTAGATGATATACATGCATGGGCAGTCGGACTTAATGGTACTGTTTTTTATACTCAAAACGGTGGTGGTAATTGGTGGGAACAAAATTCAGAAACCACTTCAACATTAAACAGTGTATTCTTTTCGAATTTGGATTTTGGTTGGACTGTTGGCGAAACCCCTGATTCAAAAGGCTTGCTCTTGAAATTTGTTGGTAATGACTAAGAACTTTTATCTTTAAACTTTTATCTTTTATCTTATACAATTGATTAGTCCTGAAACCATAAGTACAATTTTTGAAACCGCCCGCATTGAAGAGGTTGTTGGAGATTTTGTTAACATAAAAAAACGAGGTGTTAATTATGTAGGTTTATGCCCTTTTCATAATGAAAAAACTCCTTCTTTTACAGTATCTCCATCAAAAGGTATTTACAAATGTTTTGGCTGTGGAAAGGGGGGAAATTCAGTAAATTTTGTAATGGAGCACGAACGGTATTCTTATCCCGAAGCTCTGAAATATCTTGCAAAAAAATATAATATTGAAATTGAAGAAGAGGAACAAACTCCCGAACAACTGCAGGCATTAGATGAACAGGAGGGCTTATATTTTGTTTCTACATTTGCCCAAAAATATTTTACCGAAAATTTATTTAAAAAAGATGAGGGAAAAGCCATAGCCCTTACATACTTTAAAGAAAGGGATTTTACTGAGAGCACTATTAAAAAATTTCAATTAGGTTATGGTATTGATAAATGGGATGATTTTACAAAACATGCTTTAAGTAGTGGATACAAGATTGATTATCTTATAAAAACAGGCTTAACTATTTCAAAAGAAAACAAGCATTTTGACCGTTTTCGTGGTAGAGTTTTATTCCCAATCCATAATTTATCAGGTAAGGTTATCGGTTTTGGCGGAAGAATTTTATCTTCTGAAAAAAGTAAGGCAAAATATGTAAATTCTCCCGAATCGGATATTTACAATAAAAGCAAAGTTTTATATGGAATTTATTTTTCAAGAAATACAATCATAAACAAAAACAATTGCTTTTTAGTAGAAGGATATACTGATGTAATTTCGTTACACCAGGCAGGCATTGAAAATGTTGTTGCCTCCTCAGGAACCTCCCTGACTACCGATCAAATCAAACTCATTAAAAGATATACTTCTAACATTACAATCCTTTACGATGGTGACGAAGCCGGTGTTAAAGCTTCATTTCGCGGAATAGATATGATACTTGAAGAAGGAATGAATGTGAGGATAGTACTTTTTCCCGAAGGTGAAGACCCCGACTCTTATGCAAGAAATAATCCTGCTTCGGAAGTTCAGGAATTCATCAGTAAAAAGGCAGAAGATTTTATCTCATTTAAAACCAATCTTCTGATAAAAGAAACCAAAAACGATCCTATAAAAAAAGCTGCTCTTATAAAGGAAATTGTAAAAACAATTGCTCTGATTCCTGATGGTATCTACAGGTCGGTTTATGTAAAAGAATGCGGTTCAATAATGAATGTTCCGGAACAAACATTAATGAACGAGCTGAACAGGATATTACGTAGAAAGTTCAGGGATAAAAATAAAATTACAAGACCTGAAGAGCCCCCTGAGCAGGAAGAATACAGAGAAGGATATAAGGCTGAAAAACAAATTGATACGGATTTGTACGATGGCGAATTTCAGGAAAGAGATATAATAAGGCTTTTGCTGATGTATGGAGACAAAGAAATTATTTTTGAAGAGATAAACGAGGATAATCAAAAAATTGATGTTCCTGTAAAGGTTGCTAACTTCATTGTTAAAGATATAAAAAATGATGAAATATATTTTCAGAATGCAATTTACCAGCTAATATTTAATGAATATGAATCAGCAATTGAGAAAGGTTTTATTCCTGATGAGCAATATTTTATTAATCATGCTGACGAAAAAATTTCACAGCTTACAATTGAACTGATCAGTTCGCCTTATGAACTAAGTCCTAACTGGTTAAAAAAACGTATTTTAGTTAAAACGGAAAAAGACAGGTTAAAACTTTTGGTTGTTTCATCAGTACTTTCATTTAAAGCAAAAAAAGTTGATAAAATGATAATTGATAACCAAAAAGAAATTCAAAAAGCAAGTAATGATGAGGATAGAATAATTTTGCAGCAAAAACATATTAGTTTGAAAAATATCAGCAGGGATATTAACAGGAAATTAAGCAGGATAATTATAAAGTAGTGACTGTCCATAAAGTAACTATTTTTTTAATTAAAGCACCAAATAACAAAAAACAAATAACAAATAAATTCCAAATATCAATGACCAAAACTTGTCCGTATGGATAACAAAAAAATACCGTTAATTTTTCTTCAAAGTACTATATAAAAACACAACGGGAACCCATTCTTTTGGAATAGATTCCCGTTCACTTGCTGAATGCCGTAGCTCTCAGTTTGTGCCAAGTTACTGTTATTGTGACTGACTTTTTTGGTTCTTCTCCGAGGAGTTTCCCCGTTTGTCAGGTTTTAGCCGCTCTTTACCCGTGCGGGTAACGCTCTTCTAAATCCAAGCTTTCGAAAACTCTTTCAAGTTCCTGCTTCCGCCTCTCGGCTTGGCTTTCATTTGAAAGTGGAGTTGGTTTTGCTCCTTCCTTGCGGTTTTCACCTTCCCTTCTCCTTAGCTTTTTTCTGCTCGCCTTTTATCCCTCACTTGATGAAGCAAACATACGACATAAAACTACCCGATGTCAAGTATTTTTTAATGTTGTTTTAAACAAAGTATTCACAGCAGTTATTAACAATTGTTGATAACGTCAGTCTGCCTAAAAACCCTGAATGGTATTAGTTATTCCTAACGTAGCAAAGCTGCAAACAATTTGATTTAAGAACACCGATTAACCCCGATACGCTAAAGCTACGGGACAGACGATTTTTGATTTTAGAAGTAATGATGAATTATGAATTACTAAATATAAAGTGGTGTAGTACTAAAAGTACAAATAGACAAACCTATACAGCAATTCTAAAATCATCATTCTGGAATTCAATCAATCAAAAATAAATCTTAAATCGCTAGGCACTGGGCATTATTCTTTCTGCGAGGTTTTCTTTGCTAAAATATTCCTTGATTTGTTCAATGGTCAAGTCAGCAATTTCTTTAGAAATCTTGTCTCTTACATCACGCATAAATTCCAACTAACTAAAATTATTTTACAGACCTTAATTTTTTTGAGATAATCCCTGAAATGTTTTCAATTGCTATTCTCTCCTGCCCCATTGAATCCCTTTCTCTGATAGTTACAGTATTATCTTCAAGGGTTTGGTGGTCAATAGTTATACAATAAGGTGTTCCGATAGCATCCTGTCTTCTGTAACGCCTGCCGATCGCATCTTTTTCATCATACTGGCATAAGTAGTCAAATTTCAGGAAATCCATGATCTCGCGGGCTTTTTCAGGAAGTCCGTCTTTTTTTACAAGCGGCAAGACAGCAGCTTTTATGGGGGCAAGAGCAGGAAGTATTTTCATAACCACACGTTCAGAGCCATCTTCTAATCTTTCTTCAGTATAAGCATAACTGATAATTGCAAGGAAGGTTCTGTCTAAACCAAGAGAAGTTTCAACTACATAAGGCACATAACTTTTATTGATCTCCGGATCAAAATACTGGATTTTTCTACCTGTGTATTTTTGATGAGCCTCAAGATCAAAATCCGTTCTTGAATGAATTCCTTCAATCTCCTTGAATCCGATAGGAAATTCAAATTCTATATCAGCAGCAGCATTTGCATAATGTGCCAGTTTATCATGTTCATGGAAACGGTATTTTGATTCGGGAATACCCAATGACAGATGCCATTTTATTCTTTGTTCTTTCCAGTATTCATACCACTTCATTTCTTCGCCGGGACGGACAAAAAACTGCATCTCCATCTGTTCAAACTCCCGCATACGGAAAATAAACTGACGTGCAACAATCTCATTCCTGAATGCTTTTCCAATCTGTGCAATACCAAAAGGTATTTTCATCCTTCCGGTTTTTTGAATATTGAGATAATTTACAAAAATACCCTGAGCAGTTTCCGGTCTTAGATAAATTTGATCGGAATCATCGCTTAATGAACCCATTTGAGTGGAAAACATCAAATTAAACTGACGGACATCAGTCCAGTTTTTTGAACCTGAAAAAGGACAAACAACCCCTAATTCCTCAATCAATAATTTAATATCTTCCAAATCATTATTATCCATTGCCGGATATAAGCGGTTTTTTATTCCCTCTATCTTTTTTTTGTTAGCAAGAACTCTTGGATTAGTAGATAAAAACTGTGCTTCGTCAAAAGTTTCTCCAAATCGTTTTTTTGCTTTTGTAACCTCTTTTTGAATCTTTCCTTCAATTTTTGCAATATGGTCCTCAATCAAAACATCAGCCCTGTATCTTTTTTTTGAATCTTTATTATCAATCATCGGATCATTAAATGCATCAACATGCCCCGAAGCTTTCCAAATAGTAGGATGCATGAAAATTGCCGAATCCACTCCAACAATATTTTCGTTATATTGAACCATTGCTTTCCACCAATGGTCTTTGATATTATTTTTCAGTTCAACACCATATTGACCGTAATCATAAACAGCAGCTAAACCGTCATATATTTCACTCGACTGAAACACAAACCCATACTCTTTGGAATGGGATATAATTTTTTTAAAAAGATCTTCGTTATTTGCCATGGTGCAAAAATAGAAAAATTTTTAAAACGGTTTTAGCCAGCATTATTTATAAAATTTCCCGCAATCCCGAAAACTTTCGGGAGCTAAGTCGCAAAGAATAAGCAAATTAGTAATAAGTGTTTAAAATATTCAATTTCATCTGTTTATATTTGGAAAAATAATCATTTCCCGGTGTGAGCCGACGGGTTAACCCGTCGGTTTAGTTTCATAATATTAAACGGATAATTCTTTAGTACTTAGTGTGCCTTTGTGATATCCTTTGTGGTAAAAAAGCCTATTTCAACCCTTGATTCACATTATAAAAAAATTAGCAACAAAAATAATTATCTGTTTTGATTATAAGATATTGATTGATTGGGATTTATTTGATATTATTAGTTTCAAATTTCTAATTTCTAATTTCTAATTTGGAATAAGGTACAATATTTGTTTAAAATTGCATATTGTAAAATTTGATTTCACTTAATTTTATATAAACTAATATTTAATATAATGAAAACAAAAATCTTAATTCTAATAGCTTTACTAAGTATTACGGCAATCTTAACCGGCTTCTCAGTAAAAAATCAAAAAATTTCACAACAAATAGTTTTAGACTTTCCGGTTGACAATGATGATTATGAAAAAGACTGGAAAAAAGTTGATAATTTTATAAATCAGGGATTACCCAAATCAGCTTTAAAGGTTGTTGAAATAATTTATGAACGAGCAAAAAAATCAAATAATGCATCCCAGTTCATTAAAGCGACATTGTTTAAAATGCGTCTTCAAAGTGATTTTAAGGAAGATTTTGTTGAGAAAATAATTGTGGATCTTAATGAAGAAATCAAAACTTCGGATGAACCTGTAACACAAATTCTTCATTCTATTCTTGCCGAAATTTACTGGGGCTACTATCAGGTTAACCGTTACAAATTTTTAAACCGAACAGAAACAATTAATATTGAAAGTAACGACATTAAAACCTGGGACTTGAAAAAAATAATGCAGGAAATTATTTCAAATTATATGCTTTCGCTAAAAGACCCCGCTGAACTGAAAAAAATACCATTAGAAAAATTCAATATTATCCTTAAAGAAGAAAAAAAATCAAAAAAATACCATCCATTCTTATATGATTTTCTTGCCCACCGTGCCATAGATTTTTTTAAAAACGACGAAAGTTCACTCTATCAGCCGGTTTTCAAATTTGAACTCAACAAAAAAGAATATTTTGAGCCGGCCCAAAACTTCGTAAAACTGAAAATTACAACCAAAGATTCTTTATCACTTAAATTTTATGCTATTGAAATATTACAGGATTTAATTGCTTTTCACTTGAATGATAAAAATCCGGCAGCACTGATTGATGTTGATTTAAAACGCCTGAAATTTGTAAATCAAAATGCTTATGGTATTGAATTAAAAGACAGCATTTACCTCAACGCTTTATCAAAACTTGAAAAAAAATATATTGATCACTCGAATTCCACAGATGTTTCTTATGAAATTGCAAAGCAATATTTTCAGAAAGGTCAGCAATACCGGCCCCTTGTTTCCGACAAATATAAATGGGATAAAAAGAAAGCGTTTGAAGTCTGTGAAGATGCTATCAGTCGTTTCTCTAAGTCCGATGGAGCAAAAAACTGCAAAATCCTCCTTAACCAAATTAAAGAAACTTCACTGAGTCTTACAACCGAATATGCAAATATATCTGATAAACCATTCCTTGGGCTCATTTCGTATACAAATATTTCAGGTATTAATCTCAGAATAATAAAAATCAATCCTGAAAAAGACAGGGAGCTAAAACAAAATCTGAAAAAAGAAAAGTTAATTAAGGAATATATAAAATTAGCTCCGGTTAAGGAGTGGCAGGTTGAACTGATTAATGACGATGACGTTCAAAATCATTCGGTTGAGATAAAGATGCCTGAAATTCCTTTGGGTTATTATGTTGTTTTGGTTGGAACCGATAAAAATTTCACGTTAAAAAACACAGTAGCTTACAGTTCGTTCTGGATTTCAAACATTAGTTTTATCAGCCAGCGAAAAAATGACGGCTCCATTGAATTTTATGTCTTAGACCGTGAAAACGGTACACCTGTCAAAAATGTTAAAGCACAAACTTTTATTAAAAATTATAATTACAATACAAGAACTTACGAGTTTCATAAATCAAATGAATATTTAACTGATAAAAACGGTTATTTTGAGATTATAAAAATATCAGCCGACAAATCATTTTATGTTGAATTTTCACATAAAAACGATACACTCATCTCTGATAATTTTTTCAATCTGTTTCGCCATTTTTATCGCCCGGAAAAAAAGAAACTGAAAACTTTTTTCTTTACTGACAGGGCTATCTACCGTCCCGGTCAAACTGTTTATTTTAAAGGAATTATTTTAGAAAAAAACAGCGAAAAATATAAAATCAAACCTGATTACAAAACTTCTGTAACTTTTTATGATGTTAACCGTCAGGAAGTTTCAAAACTTACATTGGTCTCAAATGATTATGGTTCGGTAAACGGAGCTTTTACAGCACCACAAGGTGTTTTGAACGGACAAATGAGTATTGCCAACGAATCAGGCAGGATTTACTTTTCTGTTGAAGATTACAAACGCCCGAAATTTGAGGTTACTTTCAAGCCTGTAAAAGGAAGTTATAAATTAAACGAAACTCTCACAGTAATTGGAAATGCGAAAGCTTATGCAGGAAATGCAATTGACAATGCAAAAGTAAAATACCGTGTTGTGCGAGCAGTCAGATATCCTTATTGGGGATTCTGGTGGAG
>JAUXFX010000049.1 GCA_030622635.1 Bacteroidota bacterium | reverse complement strand
GCCAAAGAATGAAATTAACCTGTTTGAACCTTTATAAGATGATATATCTCCTAAGGTTACGTTATTAAGTACTCCAAGATTATGTGATGTAACATAATCGGATAAAGGTTCACGACCTTGTGCTGCAAAACCTGTAACAATATCTTCCTGAAATGAATAACCAACTAACAAATTTAAACTATGGATATTATTAAGTAATCTGTTATATTTAATAGTTGATTCTAAAAGCTTACTCTCAAAATTATTGTAACTTCTTCTTGCATAGCCATTTGTAGTTGTTGATTTGGTAAAACTGGGCTGAAAATAAAACGATTCCGAATCATCGCGTGTATAAGCAGTATTGATACCTACCATTAAACCACTAATAACTTCAAAATCAGCTTTAAAATTTGCCAGAAAATGTTTAGCATCTCTCTCGTTTTGTATATCGTTTGCTATTGCAACAGGATTATTGTAATCGAATTCATCAATCTCGTAATAACTTCCATCCTCATTGCAAACAGGTAAAGTAGGATTTCGTTGAAAGGTTTGATAAAGTATATCGGTTCCACCATTACCTCTATAACTTTGATATTGATTATGTTCAATAGAACCCGCTAATCCGACTGATAATGTTAATTTATTATCAAATGATTTTTGTGTAACGTTTATACGTCCTATGTCTCTCTTTTTATCAGTTCCAATAATTACTCCTTCAAAATCTGTATGAGTCATTGATACACGGTAAGATGTGTTCTCGCTTCTACCTGAAACAGCTAAGTTATACGATTGTGAAATGGCTTGTCTGTAAATTTCATCTTGCCAATCCGTATTCGCACCACCATCAGTTAAATTCAAATCGTTATCGGCTGCATATTTTCTAATTTGTTCAGCACTTAATAAATCTATTCTGTGTGCTACATTATCAATTGACAAATAATTGTTAAACTCTATTTGCGTTCCTTGTTTTGCACCTGCTCTTTTAGTTGTAATAATAATAATACCATTTGCACCTCTTGCTCCATAAATTGCCGTTGAAGAAGCATCTTTTAGAATGCTGAAAGATTCAATATCTTCCGGTGCAATAGTTGTTGGGTCAACGCCGGGAACTCCATCAACTACATATAATGGATTTGTACCGGAATTTAAACCTGATGCGCCTCTGATTTTCACTGAAAACGTACCATTAGGGTCACCACCTTTTTTTGTGATTAAAACACCTGCTGTTTTTCCTTGCAAGCATTGTATCGGGTCGGTTATAACACCATCATTTAATTCGGCAGCTTCAATAGTTGATACAGCACCTGTTTTATCAATTTTCTTTTGGACACCATACCCAATGACAACTATTTCGTCAAGCGTGGCCATATCTTCAATAAGGGTTACATCAATTTTTGTTCTCCCATTTATAGCAATAACTTGTTGTTTAAAACCCATGAAAGAAAAAACTAAATTACCATTAAAATCACCTACTTCAAGTACATATTTTCCATCAATATTAGTAGTTGTTCCCGTGGTAGTCCCTTCAATTATAATGTTTACACCCGGTAAAGGCTCTCCATTTTCATCGGTTACAATTCCGGTTATTTCACCTGTTATAATATTCTGGTTTAATTGATTTTGATTGTTAGCTTGTTTGGATATTTTTGTTATAGCAATATCTTTATCGACAATTGAATAAG
Source organism: Bacteroidota bacterium (assembly GCA_030622635.1). Lineage (GTDB taxonomy): Bacteria > Bacteroidota > Bacteroidia > Bacteroidales > JADFUO01 > JADFUO01. The sequence continues at coordinate 15,486 of JAUXFX010000049.1, read as the reverse complement.
TCAGGCCGGTATTTTCTAAAATATAATCCAATACTTCTTTGATGGTTGCATTTGTAACATCAATATTAATTTTAATATCAGTTTTTAAATCGTTGGTTTTATAAAAAAAATCAAAATCACTTTGCTTTTCTATTTCTTTAATCACTTCTATAATCTCAACATTTTTCATCGATATAGAAATCGTAAAATTTTGCGAATAAGCACTCGCGGAAACTCTTAGTAAGCCACCAAGAATAATAAAAATAATTATTTTCAATCTTAAAAAACAAATAATCTTGCTTTGCGAAATGTCAAAATTTATCTTACTTTCCTTTTTCATCAGTTTTTATTTTTTGTAATAATTACTTTTGTTTAATGGTTATAGTTTTTCCTTCTATTGAATATTCTATAGGAGTGCATATATTTAGAAGATTTAAAACATGTTCGATTGTTTTGTCTTTATTAACAACACAGGTATATCTATTGTATTTTAATTCGCTACCGGTAAGTTCTATCTCCAAATCATACCAACGTTCTAATCTTTTTGCAATCTTTTCAAATGTTTCGTTATTGAAGTATAACCTGCCATCTTTCCATGATGTATAATATTTTGTTATTACTTCATCAACAACTATGGTATTGTTGTTTTTTGAAAAAGTTGCTTTTTCGTTTGGTTTGAGTATGCAGTTTAATTTGCCCAATTTTGATTTGGTGTTTTTACTTGAAATCTTAACAGTTCCGGCAACTAAGGTTGTTTCAATTGTTTCGTCATCGGGATAGGATGATATATTGAATTCTGTTCCTAAAACTTCTAGTTGTATAAGTGATGTTGTTATTATAAATGGTTTATTTCTATTATATGATACATCGAAAAAAGCCTCACCTTCTAAAAAAACTTCGCGGTTTTTACCGGTAAATACATCCGGGTATTTTAATCTTGAGCCGGAATTGATCCAGATTTTTGTTTCATCAGAAAGCACTACCTGAGCCTTTTCTCCATTTTTTGTAACAGTTTCGACATACTGAAATTGTTTACCACTTGTTTTTTCAAATATATAGTATGTCAACCAGCTAATTCCAAAAGCAAATATAAATACAGCTGCAACTTTTAACAATTTGCGTGAAATAGGGAATTTATTATTACTCTGTATTTTGACTTTTCTTTTGACTTTTTCTTTTGCAGCATTAACATCAATTAAATCATATTCACTTAATGTTCCGGTTTGATTCCATATTTTTTTCAGATCATTAAAATATGCTTTATTTTCATTGTTTGAAGAAATCCATTTATCGAATATTTGTTTTTCTTCGGGAGTAGCTTCATCTGCTAAAATATTAGCAATAATTACCCAATCGAAATGTTTAGAATTCTTTTCCATATTATTTATTATTTATAATATTATGACAACTAACGGGATATTTAGGCCTACTTAGAATTCGATCTATAAAGTCCGAAAGTTTAAATAAATATTGAAAATCACAAAATTTGTTTGACTTTATGGATAGGCACTACTTATAATAATGCGTTGAATAGTAATAGCAAAGGAAGGTAGTCCTGCAGGTCGTGCCTAAGAGTTTTTAAGGCTTTTCCTATTTGGACCTTGACGGTTTTGATCGAAATTTTACGTTTTTCAGCAATTTCTTTATATTTTAATCCCCCGAAACGACTTAGTTTAAATATTATTTTGCATTTTTCAGGTAATGATTCAATCGAATTATATATTCTTAAATTTAATTCTTCCTCAACAAGAGTATCGAAGTGCAATTCATCAGTATAATTACAGCTTATATGTTTTTTGTAATTATCTCTTATTTTTAGATGTTTTAAATGGTTTAAACAGCTATTATTAACCGATTGAAAAAGATAAGATTTTAAAGAATTATTAATATTTAATTGTTCTCTTTTTTCCCATATTTTAATGAAAAGCTCTTGTACAATATCTTCTGCAAGGTCTATATCTTCGACATATTTATTTGCAAAAATACATAAGCCTGTGTAATATGTATCGAAGATATAATCAAATGCTTTTTCGTCTCCATTCTTTATTCTTTCAAATATAGTTGATTCTAAATAGACCATATTAAAGAGTTAATTTCAATTAATAATTTGATCAACAAAAGATACACAAAGTATGCTTAATAATATGCAAACCTGCTGAAATATTTTGTAACTAAACAGTGTGCAAGTTAGCGATAATTTTCAAAGTATTTAAGACATTCTGATTTTTTTTGATAATTATATTTTCAAACCGAATTTTTAAAGCATTCGTTACTATTTACCTGGTTTGGAAGAGGGATTGATATTAGCAGATACTATTGAAGATGGAATAGAATTAATGAAAGTCAAATATTCCAAGATAGATAAAGCCGTAATTTCATCAGAAAATACTGCTGGTATTGAATTTTTAAAACAAAATGGATTTGTTGAAATCCAGACAAAAGGGACAAGAATGATACTTGGTAAAGATGTTGACTGAAAACCAGAGAAAATTTTTAGTAGAATTGGTGGAAACTTTGGGTAGAAATATCTGCACACAAACAAATTAATAATCATTACTTTAGCTTATTAGTATCTCAATGAAGTACAAAATTGTGAATAGGATTATTACTTATAGTTCACTTAGTAAATATAAGTTTTGGTAGGACTGTATATTCCTGCATTGGCTTTGATGTTAAAGTACCATTAAAATCATATATTATTGCAATTGTGTTTTGAAGGAATCTTTTTCTTGTTACCATAATAATTAATTTAATATTATCCAAAACTATAAAATTAAATTCTCTTTATATAATCAATTATAAATAAACGCTAAAAAGACCCTTAATTAATAACCATCCCATAGCAGCCGCATACATTTGCAATTTCGCACAAGCCTACCCACAAACCAAAAAATCGCGAAAGAATGTGTCTGTCACATAAATAAATTCCCCCTCAAAAAAAACTTTTTCTAACAGAAAGCATTTAATATAAATTTTATAGTAATGCAATTTTAATTCATATCAGTTGTGGAACTGACGAAGAATTTTTCCTTTTACAGTTGCTAATCGAATTCTAAGAAGTCTTGAACTTTTGGTTCTTTTGGTTCAAGTCAAAAGAACAATTAATAAAATTCTTTATAAATATTTGCGTTTAGGATGTCCCAATGCGGAAAACAGGTAAAACCTAAAATAAAAATATTTACTATTTTAGCGTAAAATTTGTAGTTTCATTCCCTTTTTTTCGTTTTTTTTATTAATTTCACGCCCTAAAATATAAACACATGAAAAAATCATTAATGCTGTTATTGGCTATTGTAACTTTGATAGTCACAGAAATAGACGCTCAAATAATAAGAAATACAGGTATTCAATCCGGAATATCCATTTCTAAGCAATCATGGCTCTACAAAAGCACAAATAATAAATCAATTAAGGATTACAGGGTTGGATTAAATTTGGTTATTAATTGCGAATGGTTTGACAATGAGTACTTTTCTGTTTTAACAGATTTGGGCTACATTCAAAAAGGATGTAAAGAAAAAATTGAGAATACCACAGCATCACAGCCTGAAGGTGATGGAACCTTTAAAACTTATGATACACGATTCGATTATTTAACATTCAGTCCAAAATTCAAGATTAGAAAAGAAATTAAAAACATAATTCCATTCTTGTTTATAGGACCAAGATTAGATTATCAACTTTCCTATAAATCTGATTTTAATTACAGCCAAATAGAAAATGATTTTAAAAAGATAATTTGGGGATTAAATTACGGAATTGGATTTGAATATAAATCAGGATATATCGGAATAGCTGCTATACTCCAACACCAATATGATTTTACAAAAATAATTAACACAGAATCATCGCAACAAAACACAGGACTGTCAATTAAAAATAATGCATTTGTAATAAACCTCGGAGTAAAGTATTATTTCAAAAAATAATTATAACACATAATGAAAGAACAGTATTTTACACAGGATAATATTTTTGAACAATCATTAAAAATTAAAGAGACCGTTCAAAATTTTTCACGTCATAAAGAATTTTTTATAAAAAACCAAAGTACTGCCCTTCTTGTAGTTGATATGCAAAATTATTTTCTTGACCCTGATTCACATGCTTTTATTCCGTCTGCCAAAGCTATAATCCCTAATATTAAATTGTTGATCAAAACCTGCCTTCAATTTGATATACCGGTAATTTTTACTCAACATATAAACAACGTACAAAATGCAGGTATGATGAATATTTGGTGGGATGATATTATTACAGAAAATGATACATTAAGCAAAATCAATGAAGAGATTTATATTCCAAATTTAATAATCATAAAAAAAACACAATACAATGCTTTTTATAAAACCAGACTTGAACAGGAATTAAAACAATTGAACAAAACCCAATTAATTATTTGCGGTGTTATGACAAACCTTTGCTGTGAGACAACTGTAAGAGAGTCGTTTGTAAGGGGATTTGAACCCTTTTTGCCAATTGATGCAACTGCTGCTTATAATTTTGATTTTCATCTTTCAACAATCAAAAACCTTGCATATGGTTTTACTACTCCTGTTTTAGTTCATGAACTAATTAAAAAACTTGAAACCTGAAACCTGAAACTTGCTCATCAAAAAAGATATAATCATTATAGGTGGCGGTCCTGCAGGAATTGCTACTGCTATTCAACTGAAAAGATATAACATCAACTCATTAATAATTGAGAAAGACACTTTGGGAGGGCTTTTAAAAAATGCTTTTAAAGTTGAAAACTATTTGGGTTTTCCCGATGGGATAACAGGGGAAACCTTAGTGAAACTCATTAAGCAACATTGTGAAAAATACAAAATTGATGTGTTTTACAACGAAGTAATTGATATTGATTATGATAATAAGTTTATTGTAAAAACAAAAACAAAAAAGTTTGAAAGTAAAATTATTGTTATTGCTTCAGGCACAAAACCAAAAATATTAAAAAAATATAATTCCGGTAAAATATTTTACGAAGTTTATGAAATAAAAGATGTTAAGGACAAAACCATTGGTATAATTGGAGCCGGTGATGCTGCTTTTGATTATGCACTTACTCTTGCAAAAAACAATAAAGTATTAATTTTTAACCGGGGTGAGAAAAATAAATGCAATCCTGTTTTATTTGAAATGTATAAAAATAACAAATCAATTAAAGTTTTTTATAACAGAAATTTTGATTCTTTACAAGTTACAGATAAAAAAGTCAAAGCTGTATTTCAATATAAAAATTCTTTTGAAAATTATCTGACTGATTATATTATTTTTGCCGCCGGAAGAAAACCACAACTAAATTTTTTGCATAATTCAATCAAAGAGAAACTAAACTATTTAACTGACAATCATGAACTTTTTATTATCGGTGATGTAGCAAACGGCAATGCACGACAAGCATCTATTGCCGCAGGAGATGGGATAAAAACGGCAATGATGATAAAAGATAAAAGACAAAAGTTAAAAGACAAAAGTTAAAAATAAAAATTTGACATTACGATTGATTATTGAAATAATAAAATAGTATTAATGAAGGTAATCAGGAGAATTAAAGAAAACAACATAGCAAACGTTTATATTGGCGAAACCGGTAATGGCAAATTATTTGAATTTGTTGAATCTATTCAGCCACCATTAACTATTCACGATAAATGGGTGTTGATTGTTTCCACTTTGTTTGGCTGTCCGGTGAATTGTAAATTCTGTGATGCAGGTGGGAAATACAATGGAAAATTATCTTTTGAGGAAATTATTTTTCAAATTGATTATTTGATAAAACAACGCTTTCCCGACAAAAATGTTAATACTAAAAAATTCAAGATACAATTTGCCCGCATGGGCGAACCCGCATTCAACAACAATGTTTTAGATGTTTTGGAAACCATTCCGCAATTATATTCTTTTAAAAATTTTATTCCTTCCCTGTCTTCAGTTGCACCTGCAGGAACGGAAAATTTTTTTGAAAAGCTTCTAAATATAAAAAACCGTCTTTATAAAAATAATTTTCAACTTCAGTTTTCGTTGCATAGCACTGATGAAAAACAAAGGGATGAATTGGTACCTGTTAAAAAATGGGATTTTAAAACAATTTCAGAATATGGCAAGCTTTTTTATGAATCCGGCAACAGAAAAATAACCCTGAATTTTGCATTAGGTGAAAAAAATATTATGGATATAAGTGAATTGAAAAAGCACTTTAATCCTGATATTTTCCTGATAAAGATAACACCGGTAAATCCGACCTTTAAAGCAAAAAAAAATAAAATCAATTCGTTGATAAAGCCCGGAATAAATAATTATACAATTATTGAAAATCTAAAAAAAGCAGGTTACGATGTTATTCTTAGCATAGGTGAGCTGGAAGAAAACAAAATTGGAAGCAATTGCGGACAATACATCAATGCTTTGAACAAAAATAATAAAAATTTAAAAGAAGGATACACCTATCAGGTTGAGAATGTTTAGTCATTAATATTAAAATAAGTTTACTCCCAAGTATTCAGCGATTTTCCATTGATTATTGTTTATCCTCTAATTATACCGTCATTCAATAGTCATTCAATGGTCATTCGTTATTTTTTATTCAGAAAATATTTCAGGAAATTATAATGAATAACTCAAAGCAAATTATTAGAAGGGTTAAAAAGTTTTATATCTAAAATCGTATTTCTTATCTTAACCAGCAGCCAGTATCCAGCATCCAGCACATATTTATATACTATTATCCTGTAAAACTTTGCTAAAAAAACAAAGTTATTTTGCAAATCTACAATTAGTAAGCGATTGCTAAATAAGTATGTAACTTGCCATTTATGGCGCTATGGTATAGCCTTATGCTATGTCGGGAATGATACGGATTAGTCTTCGTATTCAAAAAAAACAACAAAATTCCTGTCGGGTACAAAATTTTCCTTGTGCCAGTAATAATATTTTTTATTGTTTTTTATAACTGAGCTATCAGGTTTATAAGACAATGAATTAATTTTAAGATTTTCGGGAACTATCAATTGATAATTCGCCTGTTTAAGAGGTTTGCCACATGCAAGCAAGCTTATCAGGATATATTCAGCTTTGCCGTTATTTAATTTATGGCGGTATGAAATTTTATATTTTACAACTTCTTTCGGTTCTGCCTTTACTCTGAACAATATACCTTTTTGACTTTCATCAACAATGTTATCAAGATTGTTGTCTTTTAAATTTAAGACTTTAACCGAATCAACAAAGCCATACATAGGGTCAATTGGAAACGGATTGATAATATTTTTATTTACTTCTTTATCAAGTTCATTCTTATAGAAAAATATTCCTTCTACATAAAAATTACTATCAATTATTTTAAATGTCATATCTTCACGAATGAAGTCAAGTTCCTGTGGAAATGTTGCGAAATACGAACAAATCATTAAAACAAGTAAAACAATTTTTTTCATTTTTAAATATAATCGTTTTTGAAATTTTGTATAAAGTTACAATAATTAATTTAATTTTTAAAAAATTTTTGTTTATTTTTTTTCCTGCAAGCTGTAATTTGAAACCTGCAATGAATTATGAAAAAACTTATGACTAAAACAACATTTTACAATATAATAGCATATTTTTGCAAACCAAAATCTATCTATCCGGTGAAAGACATTTTAAAAGATTTAAATCAGGTACAACTCAAAGCGGTAGAACAAACAGAGGGTCCTTCTATGGTTATAGCTGGTGCTGGTTCGGGCAAAACGCGTGTTTTGACATACAGGGTTGCACACCTGCTAAATCTTGGTGTTGACCCGTTTAATATTCTTGCACTGACCTTTACTAACAAAGCTTCCCGCGAAATGAAAGAAAGAATAATAAAATTAGTTGGCGGCACTGATGCAAGAAATGTCTGGATGGGAACGTTCCACTCAATTTTTGCCCGGATATTACGAATTGAAGGTTTTCGACTGGGATATCCTTCCAATTATTCAATATACGATACTGATGATTCAAAACGATTAATAAAGGCAATAATAAAAGAGCAAAATTTAGATAACAAAATTTATGCTGCGAATTATGTTTTGAACAGGATATCAGCAGCAAAGATCAATCTGATTTCTGCCAACAAATACAAAAATGATTTTGAAATAATGAATGGGGACAAAATGGCAGGTAAACCCAGAATTGGCGAACTTTACTCAATCTACGCAAAACGATGCAAAAAAGCCAATGCAATGGATTTTGATGACCTGCTTTTTAATACAAATATCCTTTTCAGAGATTTCGCGGATGTTTTATATAAATACCAGCAAAAATTTAAATATATCCTTGTTGATGAGTACCAGGATACAAATTATGTTCAATATCTGATTGTAAAAAATTTAGCTGCAAACAACGAAAATATTTGTGTTGTGGGTGATGATGCTCAAAGCATCTATGGATTCAGAGGTGCAAATATTCAGAATATCCTTAATTTTAAAAACGATTATCCGGATTTAAAAACTTTTAAGATGGAACAGAATTACCGGTCAACCAAAACTATTGTAAATGTTTCTAACAGCATAATTATAAATAACAAAGATCAGATTTTCAAAAAGATATGGACAAACAATTCGGAAGGAAACAAAATTCAATTGATAAAAGCAATAACTGACGGAGAAGAAGGCACTTTAGTTGCAAACTCAATCTTTGAGCAGAAAATGAATTTCCAGCTTCAGAATAATGCATTTGCTATTCTTTACAGAACAAATGCCCAGTCAAGAGCAATTGAGGAAGCATTAAGAAAAATAAATATTCCTTACCGGATTTTTGGTGGTTTATCGTTTTACAAACGTAAGGAAATCAAAGATTTACTTGCATATTACCGTTTAGTTATTAATAACAAAGACGAAGAAGCATTAATAAGGATAATCAATTATCCGGCACGCGGAATCGGTAAAACCACATTAGAAAAAATTATTGTAACTGCTGATAAGGAAAACAAAAGCTTATGGGAAACAATTGAAAATTCTTCAAAATACAATCTGAATATCAATACAGGCACATTATCAAAAATATCATCATTTGTTATTAAAATAAAAAGTTTTTCTGCTCAGCTTAAAAAGAAAAATGCTTTTGACCTCGCTAAATTAATTGCTTCTTCTTCAGGAATACTAAAGGACCTGTATGAAGATAAAACACCCGAAGGTCTTAACCAGTACGAAAACATTGAAGAACTGCTTAATGCCATTAAAGAATTTTCGGAAAAAGAAACCAATGAAGAAGAGCTAACTGAAAATAATTCCATAACCACACTTGATGAATTTATGCAGGATGTTGCTCTGCTTACTGATGCCGACACAAAAGATAAGGAAGTTACTGATTATGTTTCATTAATGACTGTGCATGCAGCAAAAGGACTTGAATTTCCGTATGTCTACATAGTTGGCCTGGAAGAAAACCTGTTTCCCTCAATACAATCATTAAGCTCAAGGGCAGACATGGAAGAAGAACGAAGACTGTTTTATGTTGCTTTAACACGTGCAGAACAAAAAGTTTCGATTTCTTATGCTGAAAATCGTTATCGCTGGGGAAATTTAACTATTTGCGAACCAAGCAGATTTATTGAAGAAATTGATGAAAAATATCTGGAATTACCTAAAAAAACATCAATCCACGCAAACAACTTTAAAAACGATTATTTTAACAAAAATAAAAAACCATCTTCTTTAACTATTAAAGGTAAAAAACTTAAAAAAATTACTTATATTGAAAATTCACACTTCAATAATGATTTTTCAAATCAGGTTACTGACAAGCTGCAAACAGGCATGAAAGTTGCACACCAGCGTTTTGGTAAAGGTAAGATCATCAGTATTGAAGGAACAGGATCAAACAAGAAAGCCACTGTGTTTTTTAACGGCATCGGACAAAAACAATTATTATTAAAATTTGCAAAACTTAGAATATTATAAAATAATACTTATCTTTGCAAATCTTAATTCCTGAATATTTAAAAATAAAAAAATGGAATACAATACCACTCGCAACAAGCTGATAATCTCAGAATACGGAAGAAACATCCAGAAAATGATTGAATATGCAATTACTATTGAAGATAGTGAAAAACGCAATAAATCAGCAAATTTGATTATTAATATCATGGCACAAATGAACCCCCGCATACGGGAATCAGGAGATTACAAACATAAATTATGGGATCACATGTTTCTGATTTCCGATTTTAAATTAGATGTTGATTCACCATATCCCAAACCTTCAAAAAATACTTTATATGCTACACCCGAAAAAATCCCTTACCAGGATAATCACATTAGATTTCGTCATTACGGAAAAAATATTGAAAAGATCATAAATAAAGCTATCGAATACGAAGATGGTCCTGAAAAAGACGCATTAATAAAAACCATTGCAAATCATTTGAAAAAATCATACCTGAACTGGAACCGTGATTCTGTAAATGATGAATTAATACTTGATCACTTAGCTTCTCTGTCAAAAGACAACCTAAAGCTCAACAAAGAAGTCAGACTTAACAGTACAAGTGACATACTTGAACGAAACAGAAGAAAAAAATTCGTCAGCAGAAAAAGAGATAGTTCGTCAAACGGAAATTACACAAGGGGTAGGAAAAAATAACTTTTTGCAAATACTTAAAGTAGCATAGCTACAAACAAATTAGCTTAAGTGAAAGCAGTCAGCAGTCAGCAGTCGGCAGTCAGCAGTTGTTATATTACAAATAAAGAAATAATTAATAATTAATCTAAACATATGGTAACGGGATTCAGAAACTTAATAGTTTGTAAGTATATTGATCTTGAAAAGTTTAATCATCTTAACAATTGCGCTGAAGAAATTGGAAAATTATTAAATCATATGATTATAAATCCTGAGAAATATAAATAGGACGGTAGTTTGCAGTCGGTGATAAATTGACTGGAGATTGAAGACTGGAGACTGAAGACTGGAGACTGGAAACTGATAATCAAAAAACCAATACTTTGCTAAAAAAACAAAGTTTTACAGGATAAATGAGTTCATTTGAAATTACCGGCGGAAAAAAATTAAAAGGCGAAATAACCCCACAGGGTGCAAAAAATGAAGCTTTGCAGATTTTATGTGCAACCTTGCTTACTCCCGAAAAAGTTACAATCACCAATATCCCAAACATCAGAGATGTAAATAAACTTATTGATATTTTAAAAGATTTGGGTGTAACCGTAAAAAAAATCAGCGAAAATAAATACACTTTTCAGGCTGACAATATTAATCTTGAATATCTTAAATCTCCCGAATTCAGAGAAAAAGGATCAAGTCTCAGAGGGTCAATAATGATTTTGGGTCCCTTGCTTGCACGTTTCGGTAAAGCATATATGCCTCATCCCGGAGGTGATAAAATCGGGCGTCGCAGATTAGATACACATTTTACAGGACTGCAAACATTAGGAGCTAAATTTAAGAGCGAATTAAAAGATAATTTTTATAAAGTTGATGCCACAGAATTAAAAGGCGCATACATGCTTCTTGATGAAGCATCAGTAACCGGAACTGCCAACATCCTGATGGCAGCCACCCTTGCCAAAGGCAGAACTACAATTTTTAATGCTGCCTGCGAGCCATACATTTTACAGCTTTGTAAAATGCTTATTAAAATGGGTGCAAAAATAAACGGTACCGGCTCAAACTTATTAATAATTGACGGTGTTAAAAATTTAAAAGGCTGTTCACATACTATGATGGCTGATATGATTGAAGTCGGCAGTTTTATCGGTATGGCTGCAATGACACAATCAGCCCTCACTATTAAAAATGTTAATTATGATGCCCTTGGGATCATTCCTGAAATTTTCAGAAGACTTGGAATAAAAATTGAAAAGTCGGGGAACGATATTTTTATTCCCGAACTTGAAGAATATGAAGTTGAAACTTTTATGGACGGTTCAATAATGACAATCTCCGATGCTCCATGGCCCGGCTTCACACCCGATCTGATAAGTATTATGCTTGTTATAGCTACCCAGGCAAAAGGCAGTGTTTTGATACATCAGAAAATGTTTGAAAGCCGTTTATTTTTTGTTGATAAACTTATTGATATGGGAGCACAAATAATATTATGCGATCCGCACCGTGCAACTGTTATCGGACTTAACAGGCAATATCCTCTTCGCGGAATTGAAATGACTTCCCCTGATATCCGTGCAGGTGTATCTCTTTTGATTGCAGCACTTTCAGCCGAAGGTAAAAGTATAATCCATAATATTGAACAAATTGACAGAGGCTACCAGAATATTGATTCCCGTTTACTAAAATTAGGTGCTGATATTGTTAGGAAATAATTGAAGTTTTTCAAAACAGAACTTATTATCTCAAAACTATAAATTTTTGTTTTGCTATAATCTTTTTATTATTTCTAAGTACTGCAATATATAACCCATTACGCCATTTACTTACATCAACGTTTATTTGTTGCTGTCCTTTTGATATTTTTATTTCCTTTGCTTTACGCCCGAAAATATCATAGAATTGTAATATCTTTTTCTCATCAGGTTTCCAACTGCCAATTTCCAACTCCAACTTGACTCTCACCGGGTTTGGCCACATTTTAAAAGTATTTTCAACTTCATTTCGCAATGGTATTTCCTCTATATCTACATATAAACTGCAGTTTAAATCTGTTGTATCTGAGGTTATTTGATGTTGGCATAAGCTATCGTAAGTAAATGTTTGGCTATAAAGCGTATCATCTTCCATATCTTCATTTAGTTTAAAGAGGTAAATATCCCAGTTACCACCAATATAATAACTTCCTGAAACCAAAATCTTATTATCAAAGGATTTTATTATATTCCAGGGAGGCCTGTTTTGTTCAATTAATAGCCTTCGTTTCTTTATATTCCCTAAAGTGTCTATAATGAATAGCTCGCTGTAACCTTCATCCGTATAATAATTATCACTCCAATTTAAACCAACTAATATTATTGAATCATTAAATAAACAAAGTGGTTCTGTCCCCCCTCCCACAATAGTATCTCCTAATAACAAAGCATAATATAATTGATTTCCATTTTTATCAAATTTAAATAATGTTGGTGTCATCGGATGTCCGGTTAAAATAAAGCCACCAGAACTATAAAAATTTCCATTACTGTTCTCAACTGTTTGATGTGCAGCAGGACCTATTCCACCACTCCATCTTAAGTCCCATATTTGGTTTCCTAAGGTATCGGTCATAATCCAGAAAGGTCGCGAACCGGGGCAAAAGCATCTCCCAGAAACTAAGTAATTACTATCGGATGTAAGACTCAAATAATACCCTTCTTCATTATAAATTGTTGAATCTTCCTGAGCCAGATGTTGTATCCACACCGTCTCACCTGTTGCATCCAATTTTACAAGACTTATCCTGAAATTACTTGCATATCCACCATAATATTTCATCATTCCTATAAAACAACCATCTGACAGTGGAATTATTCCGGTTCCGTAATTATCATCAGGTGATTTCAAAACCGTACACCATTCTATTTCGCCACATGCATCAAGTTTAATAAATGTTGGATCAAAATTCCCTGGATTATATTTGCTTGTGGAAGCTGCTATAATCATACCGCCGTCATTGGTTTTTTCCAAAATTGAAAAGAAAGTATGGTAACTTAAATCACCATACTTTTTCTCCCATAAAATATTTCCGTTAATATCTGTTTTTATCAGCAATGCAAATTGCGAAGGAATATTACCTCTGTCAATCTGACCGGCAATTAAATAACCTTTATCATAATCTTCTCTTAAATCAAATACATAAGCTCGTATGTTGTCGCCATATACTCTTGGCCAACTCTGTGAGTATAAATCATTAATAAATAATAAAAACACTATGATCAATAGATTATATTTTATATTATTTAACATTCTCTATTTATTTTGAAATAGTAAGCTTTTCTGTTTCCAATAACTCATTACCGGCATACAAGTTAAAAATATAAATGCCGTTAGGTTTGTTTTTTAAATTAAGCATTATTTGGTTTTGTTTATCTTTCAGCATAAAGCTATCTACCATTTTTCCATTTATATCACTTATAATTACCTTGCAATTTACAAAAATTTCTCTCAAATCATATTCCAAAATTACATAATTTCCTGCAGGATTAGGAAATAACTTTAAATAATCTGTTTCAGATTTTTTTGAAGGTTAATAATACAGGGAAGATACGAAATTTTTGGAAACTGCCGCTAAATATAGGCGGTTTAGTTCAACGGTGAGTATAAGAATAGTAGCCGACTGCGGAACACTTCACGTTCAATATTCAGTGAAGTTGAAGCGAGCTACAACCTTTGATATTAATACTGTCTCAGCTGTTATTTTTATACATTGTTACCTGCTGTGTTTCTTTCATTACAAGTTAGTATTCAATAAGTTAATACCTGCATTTAGCAGCATTTTTGAAAAATTTAATCCGTTAATTAACTGTATTTCATTTTCAGTTGCTATTTTCTCAGCAGCTTCATTAAATGTATTTGCAGTCGTTATTACCCACGCAATTTTATTGTATCCATCAGCAATACTCTCTTTGTTTGTCTTGTAATCCAAAATCTGATTTGTTCCCCATTCACTAATTTGTTCTTTTTGAAATTTTGCCTGAGTGTAAATAATTAGCTTTATGTTTTCAAAAACTGCAACAATATCAGCATCACCTTCTTTATTTCTTTCATTTTTAGCGGGAATTGTTACTTCGTTAGCACCAATTGTTTTAAAGTAGGTCTTTACTAATTTCTCAAACTTGTCTGGATTTAATTCATTTTTTATTGAGTCTAATACAAGAGATGCAGTTTTATCAATGATGATTGAATGTAAATGTATTGGCTTATTTGCCTTATAATTTTCAATGCTTTTTTCAATGCTCTTTTTCAAATCGTTTATTAAAGCATTTGTCTGTCTTATTTTCATTCTTGAAGTCAATTTTGCATCAGCAAATTTCTCTCTTGAAATATTTTTATACAAAACTTTGATTTGTCTTGCAAAACCTAAGTCATAGGCGTTTCCGTTTTCTGCAATTAAGTGCACTCCATTTGTAGTAACCTTTTTGTCTCCCCAAGTTTTTAAATCTTCTGAATATGTATTATTTATAAGTAAAGGTCTATCATCAGTTATTTCACAAACGAAAAATGTCCCCCAGCTTGGAACAATCACAATGTCACCTTTATTAAATTTTAAAAATTTCCAAAGGTTATGTCTTGTTCTTGGAACAGTTCCCCACATTTCCTGAAATTTCCCATTAAAATAATCCCAATCATTTGCTAGGGCTTTGTCTATCATTTCGTTGCTAGTAAAATCTGAAAAACCAATAGTCAGGTATCCTTTGTCAAGCAAAGGATAAGAAAGTTCTGCAATGTAGGAAATTCTATGGAGCCAATAGTTCATGATACTTTTTGTCGTTTTATTGTTAATATTTATTATGTTTAGTTTGAAGCTCTCCCGTATGTCTGTAAATGTCTAAAGTCAGTCCGCCAAAAGGTGTCGTTACTATTTAGCACGGTCGT
>JAUXFX010000214.1 GCA_030622635.1 Bacteroidota bacterium | reverse complement strand
TGTTGACATACGGTATGTATTGTTTATCATTGATAAATTAGCAGGTGCAACCAATCTGATTGATGAATTAACTATAGTTGAAAAGAAACCCGAACCTCAGATTAAGGAAGTTTTAATTGAGATAAGCGAAATTGAAGACACTGAAGGTATTGATGTGATTGAAGATGTTGAAGTGATTCAGAATTAATGTTTTATACTGCTTCTTATTGAAAAAGCGATTCCGAATTTTCGCATAAGCGTTAACTTCAGTATCAAAATGATTATTTTATTTGTATAATTGAATAACGGTAATGGTAAAGGTTAGGAAGCCGGTTTGGGTAAAAGGAAAAGGTTAGGTGTAAAAAAACTTTACCCTTACCTCTGAACCAAACAGGCTTCTTTACCCTAACCCTATAACCTGAACAAATAAATATCAAAATCGCCTATTTTCCGCATTGGTATATCCTAAATACAAATATTTAAAAAGGATTTTAGGAATTTTTCGGATTAAATCTTTCAAGGATTGAATTATCATTTAACTCTTTTGAGAGGGATTCAATAATATTCATTGGGACATCAAGTAAATCAAGTATCATTAAAATATCTAAGCAATTATTAAATTTGGGGTCAATATTAAACCCAATGATTTCAGCATTCAATTGAAAATATTTTTTGATTAATATCGGTGCATGGAAATCAGGTTCAATTTCCTGGATAAAATGGTCTAATTTACTTATATCATTTTTGGTGTCTTTAATAAAAATTTTATTGTCAATAACTTTGTCAATTTTTACCTTGAATTTTTTTCGGGGTATTATATTTTCGGCAAGCTCATAATTATAATGATTGGCTTTAATAAATTCAACGGTTAGGGATTTTGAAAAGTTTGAGAATATATTACTGATGCTTACAGGCCCTGTTAAATAACGATATTCGGGGTGTTTTAGAAGAAAGTACAGAATACCTTTCCATAAAAGGAATAGAGAAATCGGTTTCTTTTGATATTCTTTAATAATAAACGACCTGCCTAATTCAATTGATTCGTTCAGAATAGGTAAAAAATTATTATTGATTTTGAATAAGCTGTGAATATAAAAACCTTTCATGCCGAATTTATCAAGTATTTCCTTGCCTTTACCTACGCGGTATCCCCCGACTATTTTTTTTGCTTCATCATCCCATATAAATAATTGTTCATAGTAAGAATCGTATTTATCAACATCCTTGCCATGGTTAGTTCCCTCTCCTACTTCACGATAAGTAATTTCTCTTAATCTGCCGATCTCATTTAGTATGTTTGGAATTTTATAAGAAGGTACACAAAAAACAAGGCTATTTTGAATTTTAAATAATAAATGTTTTTTTTTAATTTGAGAGATTTCCTCGTAAATTTTTTTCGAAGAAACCGGCTCTATGATATTTTCTTTATATTTTGTTTTAACATCAGTTGTTTTGGTGTTTTTTAAAGAAATACTTAAACCATATACTTTGGTTCGTAGAAATCGCTCATATTCATCAATATCACTGAATTTTTCTTGTTCGCCGACAGGAATGGGATTCCCGATCCTGATTTTAACAATTGTTCCTTTTTTATTAAAAAGCTCGGAAGGTAATTTAATGGTTCTGAGCAATGGATGAAAAAATCCTAATATATGGAATAAATTACTGTTAGTGCCATCAAAATAAATTGGAATAACAGGTACTTTGGCTTTTTTTATAAATTTTATTACTGAGGATTGCCATTTTTTATCGGTTATGGATTTTTTATCAAAACGATATGTTGAAACTTCTCCGGCAGGATAAATGCCTAATGGATGTCCCTTACGTAAATGATGAAATGCATCTCTTAATCCTGACAGACTTGATTTTACATCTTTATGTGTTTCAAACGGGTTAACAGCTAAAAAAATGTCTTCAAGAGGTTTAAGGTTAGTCATTAAAAAATTTGACAGTATTTTATAATCCGGTCTTACCGAAGGCAGTGTTTTCATTAATACTAAACCATCCAGACCACCGAAAGGATGATTGGATATTGAAATAAAAGAACCTACTTTTGGGATTTTATTTATGTCCTCTTGGCTTATTTTATATTTAAAACCGAGAATTTCTATTGCTTTATCAACAAATTCCGTTCTGTTTAAGTGGGCAACAGGTGAATATTTTTTGTTTAAAGTATTTAGCTTGAGGATTTTCATCATGAGCTTTGCAAAACTTTCACCTACAAAGTATTTTAAATTTTTATTAACACTTAGTAAGTCTTTTGGAGAAATTAAGTCCATAGGTTTAGTTTTTGCAAAAACATTCAATACTGATAAATACTTTGTGACATCAGTATTACAAAGGTATTATAATTAAATTAACATCATAAATCAGTTTTCAATAACTTCTATCTCAATATTTTTTTCCTCATGAATGTCAGTTTTTAATTTAGGTTTTTCAGTAACAATGGTCATCTCATCAATTAAATTTGTAGCACCGGCAAATTTGTCTATGATAAATAAAACATAACGAATATCAACATTGATTGTTCTTTGCAATTCGGGTTCAAAAGCAATATCACCGCTCATAGCTTCCCAGTTGCCGTCAAATGCAAGACCAATTAATTCGCCGTTTCCATTGATTACAGGACTTCCCGAGTTACCACCTGTAATGTCATGGTTAGTCAGGAAACAAACCTTCAGTGTATCATTGTCGCTGTATTGTCCGTAATCTTTTGTGTTGTATAATTCTTTTAGTTTTTCAGGAACAATAAACTCCCATGTTGTTGGGTCTTCTTTTTCCATAATCCCATCAAGAGTTGTAAAATAGTTAAAATGTATAGCATCAGCAGGGAAGTAATCCTGTACGGTTCCATAAGTCAAACGCATAGTGAAATTAGCATCAGAATAAAACTTTTTGTCAGGACTCATTTCCATTAATCCGGCTAAGAATAAGCGGTTTCCTTTTGCCATAAGAGCAAAGGCATTTTTAGTTTTGTTGTTCAAATATATATAGTTATCGTAAAAAGATTTCATTGCCTTGTAAATTATATCTTTTTCAATGGTTTTGGCTTTTGGCTTTTCAAGGAAAGCATCAACCTTTTCTTTACTTACAAATATTGACTTTCTAAAAGCATAAGCAGCAAATTTTTTAAAATTGTCTTTATACTTTTTAGCAAGATTTACCAAAAATTCAGGAACCTGCTCAGCAGGAACATTTTCGTAATACATTTTAAATGTAGCTGCAAGTAAATTTTGGTCAATTTTTATATTGTAGTCCTTAAAATATTTATCTGAACTTTCTTTGAGTGAATTAACAATTCCGGTAATTTTATCTTTATCCTGATCTTTTACTTTCAGTTCTTTAAGCAACGGACTGAATCTTTTTGAAAAACCGATTACTTCACTACCTCTGCGTATTGCTTCGCGGAAATACAATCTTGATAAATTATAAAGTTTTATTTCGTTATACGCATTTTCAATATCGCTTAGTGCTTCACCGTATTTTGCTGTTCTTTCGGGGTTTTCGTTTACCCAGGTTTCAAATTTTTCTTCAAGTGTTTTTTTCTTTTCAGAAACCTTCAGTCTTTTCAATCCTTTGGTTTGCCCGATATAATATTTCCAGTAATTAGATGTTCTTGAATATTTTGAAGCATATTGTAACCTTACTTTTTCATCAGCATCCATACCTTCTTTCATTATTTTTAATTTTTTATCCCTGATTTTGACGATAGTTGGATTAGATTGATCAACAGCGAGATCAATACCATAAGAAGTCATATAACGATCTGTTCCGCCCGGATATCCGAGTATCATTGAAAAGTCGCCTTGTTCAACGCCTGCAATGGAAATCGGGAGATAGTGTTTTGATTTTAACGGAATATTTTTTTCAGAGTATTCAGCAGGTTTTCCGTCGGGGGCTGTGTAAATCCTGAACATAGAAAAATCGCCAGTATGACGGGGCCACATCCAGTTGTCAGTATCAGCACCGAATTTACCGATAGCTTCAGGAGGGGCTCCAACAAAACGTACATCTTTATAAACTTCGTATGAAAACATATAGTATTCATTTCCATTGTAAAAGCTTTTGACAACTGATTCACAATTTTCAAATACTGTATTGACTTTATTAATTGCCCGGTCAATATTGCTATTAATTTTTATTTTTCTTTCTTCTTCTGTCATATCATCAGTGACGTTTTGCAGGATATTTAAAGTTACAGGTTCAATTCTGACTAAAAATTTCACGTATAGTCCTTCAATCGGAATTTCTTCACTTTTTTGAGTTGCCCAGAATCCGTTGGAAAGCAGGTCGTTTTCAACAGTACTGACCGATTGGATAGAACCATAACCGCAGTGATGGTTGGTAATAAGTAAGCCTTCAGGAGAAATCAATTCACCTGTACAGCCTCTTCCGAAAATAACAATTGCATCTTTCAAACTTGAATTATTAATGCTGTAAATTTCTTCTGAGGTCAGATTAAGCCCCATTTTTTGCATGTCAACATAATTAAGGCGTTCAACCAGTAATGGTAACCACATGCCCTCATCAGCTTTAACTGCTGATTGCATGCTAAATAATAAAGCAAATAAAATTGTTAATAATTTTTTCATAGAATTTGTTTTTAAATTATGATACTATTTTTTTATGGGTTAATTATTGTCAGTCCATAAAGTCAAACAAATTTTGAAATAAAGCACCAAATAACAAAAAACAAAAGACAAATAAATTCCAAATATCAATGATCAAAACTTGTCCGTATGAAGCGAAGCAAACGACACGAAGTTAGTACGTATGTATCCGTATGGATGGATGTTCAAAACAACTATGAAACTGTTTTGGTCATTGAATTTTTGAACATTGGAATTTATCCAGACGGACTTGCTTCGCTTCGTTTGAATTTTGGTGCTTGTCATTTGTCATTTTTAATATTTATTTAAACTCTTGGACATTATAGACAGACACTAATTATATTTATATCTTTTATAATCCGTTGATTTTAGGTATTTAAACAAACTTATCTCCTTTTTTT
>JAUXFX010000274.1 GCA_030622635.1 Bacteroidota bacterium | reverse complement strand
TGAATTTTTGTTAAATGATTTGAAACACCTTAAAAACAAGACATTTCACCAAAATTATTGCACCCTTTTTACATTATATTCCCTTTATTTTCAACATTTTTATTAACTGCGAAACTTTAATAAGTAATTATATAAAAAATTAAATATATTTACAGAAATGCTCCGGGTCAACCAGTTCCCTGTATTTTATAATAACTTTTTTAAAATCTTCCCATGTGTCTTTTTTTAGTGCAGGGTTTCGTAATAATGCCGACGGATGATAGGTTGGCATTACAAGCCGGTTGTTCCTGATTTTCCAATTACCTCTTTCTCTTGTAATTTTTGCATTTGAATCAAAAAGACCCTTGTATGCTGTTGCACCAAGGGTTATTATTATTTCGGGATTTAATAATTCTATCTGTTTTTCAAGGAATGGAAGGCAGGCAGACTGTTCGTCAATAGCAGGAATCCTGTTTTGAGGCGGGCGGCATTTTACAATATTTCCGATAAATACATGCTTTTCACGGGTAAAACCACATGCTTCCAAAATCTTATCTAATAATTTTCCAGACCTTCCAACAAAAGCTATTCCTGTCCTGTCTTCATCAAATCCCGGTCCTTCACCCACTAAAAATATTTTCGCATCCAAACTTCCATTTCCAAAAACTACATTATTTCGGGTTTTGTATAAAGGGCATCTTTTACAATTTTCTACTTCAGTTCTCAGCTTTGATATTTCATCTTTAATCATGTGATTTATTTTAAAATGTTTATCTGAAAATTAATATGTATTGATTAATTCAATAATTTTTTGCAATTCATCAGGATGAAACCATTTTATTGATTCATCTTTGTTAAACCATGTAAGTTGACGTTTGGCATACCTGCGGGTATTGGTTTTGATATTTTCGATAGCTTGTTTAAGTGTAATCTTTTTATCAAGATATTCAAATATCTCTTTATAACCAACAGTATTTAAAGCATTAAAATTTCTGTATTTTGCTAAACCCTTTACTTCGTCAATTAATCCGGTATTTATCATTTTATCAACTCTTGAGTTAATAATATTAAAAAGATTTTCCCTATTTCTGTTCAAACCGATTTTAATAATTTCAAATTCTCTTTTTTTTGGAATGTTGTTTCTTAAAGAAGTAAAAGTTTTTCCGGTAATAAGGCATACTTCAATAGCACGCATTAAACGGTTAGGATTTGAAATATCAACAATTGAATAATACTCAGGGTCTAATTTTTTTAATTGGTGCTGAAGATATTCCAAACCATGATTTTTATATTTTATTTTCAATTCCATTCTCAATTTTTCATCAGGGTCGGGAAGTTTATCTATTCCTTTGCAAACAGCATCAATATATAGTCCCGATCCTCCAACCATAATTGCAAAAGAGTTTGATAGAAAGATTTTTTCCAATTTACACAGAGCCTCATTTTCAAATATAGAAACATTATAATAATCGGTTACTGATAGATTTCCAATAAAATGATGGATAGCTGATTTTAATTCTTCTGGGGTAGGGGCTGAGGTGCCAATTCTCATTTCACGGTAAAACTGTCTTGAGTCAGCAGAAATAATTTCAGTATTAAAATATTTTGCGAGTTCAATGGCGAAAGAAGTTTTTCCAACAGCAGTAGGACCAAGTATTACAATAAGTGTTTTATTTGTTTTGTTTTTTAAGGAGGTCATTATTTAGTCTGTCTATAAACTATGCATTTAGAATTTAAAAAATCACAAATGACAAGTTTTGTGATTTGTAATTTGTTATCCATACGGACAAGTTTTGGTGCTTTATTTCAAAAATTGTTTAACTTTATGGACAGATACTTATCTTTTATCTTTACTTCCCTTCATCCACCTTCAGACCTAATTTTTCACCTTCTTTAATCATAAAAGCATAAGCATCTTCATAATTATTATTTATTTTTCCATCTAAAATGGCTTCACGAATAGCATTTTTAATTATTCCGACTTTATGGCAAGGTTCTAAATTAAATGTCTTTATAATGACATCGCCTGAAACAGGTGGCTGCCAGTTTCGCAGTTTGTCTTTTTCTTCAATATCCTTTAATTTTTTCCTGACTAATTTAAAGTTTTTTAAATAGCGTTTTATTTTTGTTTGATTTTTAGATGTTATATCAGCTTCACAAAGCAACATGAGGTCATCAATATCATCGCCTGCTTCAAATAATAACCGCCTGACAGCCGAATCTGATACAATACTCTCAACCAAAGCGATAGGACGTAAATGAAGCAATACCAATTTTTGAACATATCTCATTTTTTCGTTCAAAGGCAGCTTCATTTTCCGGAAAATGAAGGGAACCATTTTTGCTCCCTTAAATTCGTGTGCATGAAAGGTCCAGCCAATATCCGGGACGAAATATTTTGTTTGTGGTTTTGCAATATCATGTAATATTGCAGCCCATCTCAGCCAAAGGTTGTCAGATTTTTCTGCAACATTATCAAGCACTTCAAGTGTATGATGAAAATTATCCTTATGACCTTTCCCGTCAATAAATTCGGTGCCTTGCAAATCAACCATTTGTGGAAAAATAATTTCCAAT
Source organism: Bacteroidota bacterium (assembly GCA_030622635.1). Lineage (GTDB taxonomy): Bacteria > Bacteroidota > Bacteroidia > Bacteroidales > JADFUO01 > JADFUO01. The sequence goes on along the minus strand of JAUXFX010000274.1, from coordinate 189 downwards.
AAACCTGTTTCAAGTAAAATTTTAAAGCCCCTTGATGGTTCAGGTGCAAGTATAATCCCGTTTAGTTCTTCGGTTATTCGTTCTTTTGAAACAATTTTTATCCGTTCTTTATTTCTTTTTATTGCTTTGAAGCAGTCAGAATCAATAAAAAAATTCAGGCGGGTTGCAAACCTGATAGCACGCATCATT
>JAUXFX010000054.1 GCA_030622635.1 Bacteroidota bacterium | reverse complement strand
TTATTCTTGATATTAATCTTTTATATCCCTTATTAGGAAAAGCTAAAGCTTTCTACAGTTTATATTCCGAATCTTCAAATAATATTAATGATCTTAAAGAAAGCCTGAAATGTTATGATTTAGCTGTAAAATTAATTGAAAAGGTCAGGGATTATCTTTCAAAAGAAAGTAAATATACTCTTACAAAAAATGTAAAAAACACTTTTGATAAAACAATTAAAATATCCCTTGAACTATACAAAACAACAAAAGATATAAAATATCTGGGAACAGCTTTTGAATATGCTGAAAAAAGCAAATCCGCAATTCTTTTATCATCAATACGGGATGTTGATGCTATTAAATTTGGTGATATTCCTGAAACATTACAGAAGGTTGAAAAAGAAATTAATGGAAAAATACGTGCTTACGATAAGTTGGTTTATGATGAAAAAAATTCAGAAAATCCTGATTCTGTGAAAATAAATTTATGGGAATCAAAACTTTTTGACCTGAACAGGGAACATGAAAGCCTTATTTTGAAATTTGAGAAAGAACATAAACAATATTATTCATTAAAGTATGATAAGAATGTTATCAGTGCAAAAACAATCCAAGAAAAATTAAATAAAAATAAAGCACTTATTGAATATACGGTTTCAGACAGTCTCTTATTTATATTTGTTATTACTTCCGAAAAGTTTACTGCTCTTGAACTTCCAATTGACAGCACTTTCTTTAGAAATATAGAAGAGTTTCGCAAATTATTGAAAAATGTTTCTATAAAAAATTTAAATGAAGATTTTAGGGATTATTCAATAATTTCTTATCATTTATATAAAGATCTTATTAAACCTATTCAAAACTTAATCACAGCTAAAGATTTAATAATCATCCCTGACGGCATATTAGGTTATTTACCTTTTGAGGCATTAATTTCAAAACTGCCTGATATAAAAAAAGTTGATTACCGGAATTTAATTTACTTAATCAAAAATTACCCCATCAGTTATTCTTATTCTGCTACATTATTGTTCAAAGATTTTAAAACAAAAACTACAGGTAATGAAGTATTAGCCTTTGCTCCTACTTATGAAATTACTGATAAAACTGAAAAAAATCAACTCCTTGTTTTGAACAAACAATGTTGTACTTTAGCTCCGATAAAAAACGCCAAAACCGAAATTAATAACATCAATGAAATTTTCGATGGTAAATATTTACAGGATTTGGATGCAACCGAACTAAACTTCAAAACAAACGCAAATAACTTTGATATTTTGCACTTTGCCATGCATACAATCATAAATGATGAAAACCCTATGTACTCCAAAATGGTTTTTACTCTTGATAATGACTGTATTGAAGACGGCTTTTTAAACACTTATGAAATATATAACCTGGATTTAAATGCCCGTTTGGTTGTTTTAAGTGCCTGTAATACCGGTTTTGGCAAATTAAGCAAAGGTGAAGGCATTATGAGTCTTGCACGCGGTTTTTTATATTCCGGAGTACAAAGTATAATTATGACTCTCTGGGAAATTGAAGATAAATCCGGGGCTGAAATAATGACAAAATTCTATAATAATCTAAAAGAAGAAAATTCAATAGATAATGCTTTAAGAAAAGCTAAGCTGGATTATATAGAATCGGCTTTACCGTTAAGGGCACATCCGTATTTTTGGGCAGCTTACATTGATATTGGAAATCCTGCTCCTTTATATAAAAATTCATTGGTAAATCCCATAATGCTATCTGTAATTATTTTGATAATTATCACTATTTTAGCTGTTTGGTATTATAGAAAAAACCACATGTAAAATAATTTCATATATTTAATAAAAAATAATATTGATGTTTAAAAAAATCTTCATTTTCGCTGTAATAATTTTATTCACGCCTATTGTTATTTTGCGAATAACAAATTATTCAATTGGGCAAAACAATACTCTATTATTCAATCAATTTGAAACAAGCCAGGAAGACCGGGAATATATAAGAATAGTTTTTTATAATGTTGAAAATTTATTTGATATTTATGATGACAGTCTTAAAAACGATGAAGAGTTCACTCCGGCAGGAATTAAAAATTGGAATTACAACAAGTTTCAGCAAAAACTGAATAATATCTATAAAACATTAATCGCAATCGGAGAATGGGAACCTCCCGCAATTGTCGGTTTATGTGAAATTGAGAACAGATATGTTTTAAACAAGTTGGTTTTTGAAACCCCGCTTAAAAAATTCAATTATAAAATCATACATGAGGAATCTCCCGATTTCAGAGGCATTGATGTTGCTTTGCTTTATCGTCCAAAAAAATTTAAACCTTTATTTCACAAAGCTATTCCTGTTATTTTTCCCTTTGACACTGCTAAAAAAACCAGGGATATTTTATATGTTAAAGGTGTGGTTTTTAATGAAGATACTTTACATTTGTTCATTAACCATTGGCCATCAAGATATGGCGGACTATTGGCCAGTAAACCTCTCAGAAATTTTACTGCAAGTGTCTTAAAAAATACTGTAGATTCAATTTTTGAAAATAACTCCTCTGCAAACATTTTAATCATGGGCGATTTTAATGATGAACCGACCGACCAAAGCTTAACAATATCTTTAAATGCCGTAACCGACACTATTAATATAAAATCCGCCGGACTTATTAATTTAATGGCTTTAAAACAAAAAACCCGGAACCAAGGAACACTTAAATATAAAAACAATTGGAATTTTTTTGATCAGTTTATTGTTTCGTATTCTATATTTAACGGGAATAATAAATTACATATTGACCCACAAGGTGCCCAAATTTTTAATGCGGGTTTTCTAAAAGAAGAAGATTCAAAATATCTTGGTGTTAAACCATTCAGAACTTATTCAGGGCCAAAATATCTCGGCGGATTCAGCGATCATTTTCCTGTTTATATTGATTTGTTTGCTAACTAAAACTTTCTGATTGTGGATAAACCTGAAAAAAATAAGAAAAATAAAAAACCACGCAGATTTAAACGAATATTGTTCTGGATATTGACATCATCAGGAATACTAATACTGATATTGATTCTTAGCATGTATTTTTTTACAAACATGATACTTAGAAACATTTTTGAAAAAACTGTAAAAAATGAAAGCAAAGGCGTTTACACACTTAATTTTGACTATATAAATTTTAAATATATAAATAAAACCATTGTGCTAAAACAAGTTCATTTAAAGCCTGATACAGTCATTTATAATAAACTTAAAAAACAAAATAAAATTAAAAATGCTTTATATGATATTAAAATTCCTGAACTTAAAATTAGCGGATTCAATCTTCATAATTTATATTTTAATAAGAATCTTGAGATAAACATGATTTTTTTAAAAAACCCTGATGTTTATATGGTCGCTTTTCCCCACCATCCCGATAGCATTAAAAAAAAGAATCATAACATTATAAAAAAAGATATACATCATTTTATAACATCTCATCTTAACTCTTTAATAATTGATGAAATAAATATAAAAAACGGATTTTTTGATTATTATAAAAGTGAAGCTGACATTAACCTGATATCAAGCATAAAAAATATTTCAATTTTGCTCAAAAATTTACAAATTGATTCAATTGCTTATGAGCATGCTAATAAATTATTTTTTGCTGATGATGTTGAAATTGAATTATCAGATTATGATTTGGTTCTTTCTGACAGCCTTCATGTTTTTAAGGTTGGGAAAATAAATATTTCCACAACAGACTCTTCAATACTTGCTTCTGAAATAAGTATTTTTCCTGAAAAAAGTAAAATTCAAAAATCAAATAATAATAATTATCAAGTAAACATTCCTGAAATTAAAATTACGAGTATAGATATTACTGAGGCATTAAAAAATAAAAATATTCAAATTGACAGTTTAATAATAAATAGTCCGGAAATAAAACTTGTGCAAGGAAAAGCTCCAAAAACTAAAAAATTTGATTTCAATTACAAAGACAGAAATAATATTTACCGGTTAATTGCAGGAAAAATAAAATCAATTGATATTGGTAATTTCAGAATTAATAATTCAGATATAAAATTATTTAATAACCCGAAAGATAGCTTACCTGAAATTTCAATTAATGACTTATTTATTGAATTTGAAAATTTCAGGCTTGATTCTTCTTCATTTCAAAATTTTAATAAAATTTTATACTCTGATAATATCTTAATGACTATGAAAGATTTTGAGATGAAACTTTCAGATAATATTCATTTGCTGAATGCTCATGAACTTATAGTCTCATCCAACGATTCGAAAGTTCTTGCAAAATCAATTAAAATCTCTCCATATTATTTAACCGGCAATCAGATTAAGGAATCTAAACATTCATTATATAATATTTTTGTTCCGGATTTTAAAATTAAAAACATAAATATTCGTGAAGTTTATAACTACAAGATACTGCCAATCAATATCATTGAGATCACTAATCCTGATATTCAAATAAAAAACTATAAAAAACAAAAAACCAATTCAGAAAAGGAACACAGCAATACAAATTCAATTCTTTCTGAATACCTCAATGAAATAATTGTTGATACTTTCAGATTAACAAAAGGAATTTTTAATATATCTACACAAAATATTTCTGAAATTATTAATCTTAAAATAAACCGTATTGATTTTAACAATATTGACATTCTCAATGCTTATTTTGATAAAAATTTAGCTATAAATGAAATACTTATCAAACAACCTAAATTCAAACTTACATATTTTGAAAAACTTGAAAAAACACAAAATAAATCAGAAAACAATAATAAGATTCAGGAAATTTTAAACAGTCATTTGGAATTTATAAAAATTAATAAAATAATTGCTGAAAAAGGCTCTTTTAATTTATGTAAGGATGGAACGGAAAATATTTTCGATGAAAAAAATATTGCAGTAAAAATTACCGGATTTTATCTTGATGCTGAAACTCTGGATAAAAATGACCGTATTCTGTTTTCCGAAGATATTGAAATTCGCATTAAGGATTACGCATTTAACTTTCCTGATAAAAAACACCGGCTGACAACAGATGAAATCAGTGTTTCAATTGCCGGTTCACAAATTTTTGCCAAAGAAATAAATATATTTCCTGTTGAAGAAATAAATACTCCGGCTGATATTAAGATGCTGTATAAGATTCACTCTCCTGAACTAACTCTTTCAGGAATTGACTTTGATAAAATTTATTTTAATAAGATTATACAAATAGATAAAATTTTCCTGAAAACACCTGATATAAATCTTTCAAGTATTTCGGATGATGCCGCTAAAACTGAAAATAAACAACATGGTCTATCATTTAATATCACATTACCAAAAAGCATTAATTCATTACATATTCCTGAATTTTTTATAAAAAACGGAAAATTGACTTTAATCAATAAAACAGGCAAAACCTCTAATACATTCTTAAAAAGTAATTTTAATATAGATATAACGGGTATAAATTTGTATTCCGAAAATCAATTAACAAAAGCCAATCCTTTGATAGCAGACAACATTTTTATTCGTCTTGATAATAACCAAATATTTTTAAAAGACAGTTTACATGTTGTTGAAGCTTCTGAAGTTACTTTATCTACACTTAAATCTGAAATTATTTTTAAAGATATCAGCTTTAAACCCATTAACAATCAAGACATCCAAAGCAAACTAGAAAAATCCGGAAAGTTTTCAACTTATGATGTAACAATTAACGGAATACAAATCAAGGGACTGGAATTTAAAAAGATAGTTACGGATAAAGCCATTGATATTAATCAGATAAATATTAATAACTCATCAGTAATACTTACACATTATCCTGAATTAAAACATCCCCAAAAGAAGACTCAAAAGAAATTTAATTTATATGAGGATTTTAAACATTTGTTAAAATCAATCCGGTTACATAATATTGATTTTAATGATCTTTCAGTTACCTCCATTAATAAATATTCTGAACGTACAAAAAAATTCAGTATAAACCGGATTTCAGGCGATATAACTAATTTCCTTGTTGATTCAACTCATCAGGAATACAGAAACAGGTTGTTTTATACAGATGATATTAAATTCAATATTAATGATTATAGTTTTATTACCGGTGATAGCATGTACACTGTTTATGCAGGAAATATCAATATATCAACAGCTCAATCACAACTACATGTTGATTCATTCAGGTTAATTCCTAATTATCCGAAATATGAATTTTCCAGAAAATTAGGTCATCAAACCGACAGAATGGATATTAGCGCTGAAAGCATAATATTTGACAGAATAAATTTCCCGGATTTGATTATTGATAAAAAAATTAATACCGGCTTGATAAATATTAACAAACTTAATCTTTATGCTTTCAGAGATAAGCGTGTTCCTTTCCCCGAATGGCAAAGACGATCTCTACCTCAAAGTATGATAAGGAAATCAGATATTTATATGAAAATTGATACTGTTCGATTAAATCAGGTACACATAACTTATGGTGAAAAAGTTGAAAAATCCAAAGGCGATGGCGAGATTAATTTTGATAATATGTATGTTACAATAACTGATATTACTAATGATAAGGAACTTATCAGTAAGGGTGCTGTGATGAAAGCAGACGTAACAGCTTATTTGATGGAACAAGGTTTATTATTCGGACATCTTGAATTTCCTTTGGCAAGCAAGCAGGATACATTTTATTTTAAAGCTACATTATCTAAAATGGATATCTCAGACTTTAACTCTATGACTGAAAATTTATTCGGTGTTGCAATTAAAAGGGGGAAAGGTGGTATACGTGAGTCCATTGTCAGGGGGAATAATGACTATTCAACAGGTACTTTAGTATTTCCGTACAAACGGCTAAAAATTTTTATGATGAATAAGGAAACCGGCAAAAGAGGTGGAATAGGCGACGGTATTCTTACTTTCCTTGCAAATAATATTATCATCAAATCCAATAATCCGAAATTCTGCAGGAAAATCAGGGTAGGTGAAATATATTGCAGGCGTAACAAACAGAAATCATTTTTTAATTATCTATGGAAAAGCCAGTTGAGCGGAATTGAATCCACATTTGGTTTTAACACAAAAGAACAAAGAAAGGAAAAAAAAGAATTTAAGAAGCAGCAAAAAGGGAAGGAATAATTTTGTTTATAAGTCAATATCTAAATGAATCAAAATAGCTTCATCAATTTCTTTCATTCTTGTTTTTGTCAATACACCTTGTACTTCGTAAGGATATATCTTTTCTGTATTTGAAGTTATTGGTAAAATCGTAATGGTTGAAGAGTATTTATTTGAAATATTATTGGAAACAATTAACACAGGGCGAACTTTGGAAATTTCACTTCCTCTTGCTGGGTTCAAGTCTGACCAGTATATTTCTCCTCTTTTTATTTCCATTCTAAATTTTCAAAGTCTGCTATTTCAAAGTCTTTTGTTATTTGATGGTCTTCATCATTTGTCTTTTTGTAACCTTCAGCTAAAAGACTATCAATACTTTTTTTCCTGGTCTTTTGTATTTTTTCCCTAATCGCCTGGATTACAAACAATTCCATATCTTGAGAAACTGTCCCTAATAATCTTTTAATATTTTCAGGTACTTGTAGAGTTATTGTTTCCATAATATATTTTATTTTTTACAAATATACAATTTTTATATCAAAGACTTATCTATTTAATATTTTCTCTATAGAATACAACGTAATAGTCATTTTATGCGAAATTCAAAAATACGAAAAAAGTTAATAGGAAATATTTAACTTTGAACTTTTTAATTTTATCTTTTTTTACTTTTATCCATTGATGTCCGGTTAAATTAAAATGAGGTGCTAATTATTGTCATAAGATTGTTTTATATTTCGCTCCTACGGAGCTTAAAATTAAGGTTATTACTATGTTCTATAAACATTTAACTCCTAACGGAGTTTAAAAAAATAGTCCCGTTAGGGACGAAATGTTTATAGAAAAATGCGTTCACAAAAATATAGCCCCGTCCATACGGATTCCTTACGGTCTTAGGGGCGAAATGTTCATCAAAACATTATCAATAGTGCATTTTATCATTATAAATTATTTTTATTCGGACAACAGTGACTTTTATCTTTTTACTTTTGACCAACGAGAGTCCGTATGGATGTCTTTTATCTTCTGATTTTTCATGTTAGAATATCATGCAACTTAAAACAGCAAAACTACGTTTTTACGAAGAACTCAATGATTTTCTTGAATCAGGTAAAAAGAAAAAAGCATTCTTTTACCAATTCAGCGGAAAGCCGACAATCAAACATGTTATTGAAGCTCTTGGTGTGCCACATACTGAAGTTGAACTGATACTTGCTAACGGTGTATCGGTTGGATTTGATTATCACATTAAAGACGGAGATCATATTTCAGTTTACCCTGTTTTTGAAACTTTTGATGTTTCTCCAATAATCCGGCTAAGGGAACAACCATTGCGAAACATTAAATTTATTTTAGATGTACATCTTGGTAAACTTGCTAAAATTCTACGAATGCTTGGGTTTGATACATTTTATAAAAATGATTACACCGACAGCGAAATAATAAACATTTCAAAATCTGAAAATCGTATCATTTTAACCAGAGACTGCGGCATTTTAAAAAATAAATCCGTAACACATGGATGTTATATCAGGTCGGAACAACCTTATGAACAAGCTCCGGAAGTACTTCAAAGATTTGATTTATTCTCACAAATAAAACCTTTTCACAGATGTATGATTTGCAACGGAGTTATTGAATCAGTTAGTAAAGAATCGGTCTTATCTAAAATTTCTCCAAAGACAGCGAAATATTATAATGAGTTTTATAAATGCTCTGATTGTGGAAAGATTTACTGGAAAGGTTCACATTATTTTAAGATGAAAGAAAAGATTGAACGAATTTATAAGTTTAGGCATCCTGATCTTGAATAAATTAAATCATACTAAACATTCCATTTCTAAAATACATTCAGAGGTACTTAATTTCAACTTTGTTACAATCTATGCTACAAGAGAAATGGAATGTTTTTTTATATTCATTCCCACACTCCGCTAATCTTCTCCCCGCAATACTTGCATTTGGCATCAATAATATTATTACTTATGATGCTGTAGCCTCTTCGTTCAATTAATGTTTTTTTGCAATTAGGGCAGTAAGTATTTTCAGCATTACTACCCGGAACATTTCCAATATAAACATATTTTATCCCTGCATTCAAAGCAATATTTCTGGCTTTTTCAAGTGTGGATGTTGGAGTGGAAGGCAAATTGGTTAATTTGTACATAGGATGGAAACGGCTGAAATGCAAAGGATATTCATTCAAACCATTATCAACAAGCCAGTCGCACATTTTTTTTATCATATCAAAATCATCTGTCCAGCTTGGTATAATCAGATTAGTAATTTCAATCCAGACATTCTCCTGTTTAAGTATTTTTAATGTATTCAATACCGGTTGCAAAGTACCGCCAATAAGCATTTCATAAATTTCATTGCTAAATGATTTCAAATCAATGTTAGCAGCATCAATATATTTTGAAATATCCCGCAAGGGTTTTGCGTTAATATAACCTGCTGTAACCAGTATGTTTTTTATTCCCAATTCCTTTGCCAGTTTAGCCGAATCATAAGTATATTCATAAAATGCAATTGGTTCGGAGTAGGTGTAAGCAATTGATTTGCATTTGTATTTTTTACATTCCTCTATTAATCTCCATGGCATCAGGTCATAATTTCTTGTGTCTTTCGGAGAGCTTTGCGAAATTTCCCAATTCTGACAGTTCAGGCAAGCTAAGTTGCATCCGGCTGTTGCAATAGAAAATGCCTTGCTGGATGGTAAAAAATGGTATAATGGTTTTTTCTCAATAGGATCAACATGGGAGGCACAAGGATTTCCATAAGCAATTGTATATAATTTCCCTTTGTTATTGACTCGTGTGCGACAATCACCGGTTTCACCTTCTTTTAAAACGCATACATGAGGACAAAGTCGACATTTAATACCTCGTGGAGTTTCAATATAATACATTGCCTCTTTGCTCCATTTCCACAGGTCATCAGAAGGCGGCATCCCTCCCCTGCCTGATATTTTTCCTACCTGGTTGGCTATCAAGTCAACACTGTTTATTCCGAGTGCCAACCCTCCCAATCCGCAAAGACCGTATTTTATAAATTCCCTTTTAGTTATATTTTTTTTATTCTTTGACATTTTTCCATAAAGTTAATTATTACCTGCTGGGCTTTATTCATTTCTATCAATTAATTTTCAATTTAGCACTGTCCTGATTTTGTTTTTTCAGGACGGCAAAAGATCGTTGGCAATTGCATACTCTTTGGCAATATTTGGTCTTGAGATTGCCCGTGTGTTTTGCCAATGTGTATGCAATTAGGGTTAGGCATCTTCATTTATTTTTGAATATACTTTTTTCAACATTAACTCCTTTACCAAATTCCCAAATGATTTGTTTTCAATTATTTTATCAAATATATCCTGATTCTGGTCCATTCGTTCAATCAATTTATTTAAAAACATTTCTTCAAAAGCATATTTAAACGTGTCTATTTTATTCACTCTTGCTTGTGTTTGCAATTTTTCATCTTGGATTAATTCAGTTTCGATTTGCTCAAAGAATAACCTGTCAGCTTCTTCGAATTCTGTTCCAAAACGTTCATTTAAAACATCAATAATTTCGGAAAGTCGTGCCTTTTCTTCTTTTGCTCTTTTAATCCCAGCTTCGGTTAAACCATCTAATTCACCATCTTCTCCTTTTATCAAATCAATAGAGCATTCTTTTATTTTTTGCAAACGGTAATATTCCATTGCAAGCTCATCCGAAAGTTGCAAACTATCTGACAGTTCTCTTTTCGGTAATTTAGTTTGTAGCAGCTTTGCATAAGCATAGAACTTCTCAAATTCAGGTTCTTGAAAAGGCATTATCTGTGCAAGGAAAGAGTAAAGATTTGTCCAGGTTCGTAAACTCTTTTTAAACTCATCTTTTTCATCTTCTTTTTCTATTGCCTTAAATCTATCAATAGCAGGGTCAATGAAAGCATAAAGGCGTGATTGATCTTTTATTGATTGAGACGCACGTCCGTGCGTCTGTACAGGGCGAAAATAAATATTTGCAAATGCGTCAATTTCTGATTGCCGGAAGATTTGTTTTTCGTCCAATTTAGATTTTAAATCAAATAGATGATTAATTTCCGGTTCTTCTGCTACAATTGTTTTTTCATAATATGGTTGAAATGATTCAAAAATTGTTTTTCTGTCATTTACAAAATCTAAAATAAAAGTATCTTCTTTTCCGGGAGCAGTTCGATTTAGCCTTGAGAGAGTTTGAACAGCTTTAACACCTGAAAGTTTTTTATCAACATACATTGTATGTAGCATGGGTTGGTCAAATCCTGTTTGATACTTATCCGCTACAATTAAGATTCTATATTCACTTTCATTAAATACTTTTGGCAATTCTTTTTCACCGTAGCCCGTTAATTGGGGTTCTGAAACACCATCAGGGTAATTGTCATCTATTACACTTCCTGAAAATGCAACAAGTATTTTTATGTTTTTTGAATAATCGTTTTCCTTAATGTATTTATTAAATTCTTCGAAATACCTTTTAGCAAGTTTTCGTGAGGAAGTAACAAACATTGCTTTAGCTCTGCCACCAATTTTTTTGGCAATCACTTGACGGAAATGCTCAATTACAATCTCTGTTTTTTGAGCCAAATTATGTGGATGAAAATTTACAAAACGCCCAATCGCTCTTGCTGCTTTCTTTTTGTTTAACTGAGGGTCGTCTTCAATAGCTTTTGAAAGTTTAAAATATAATTCATAGTTTATGTAATTCTCCAATACATCAAGAATGAACCCTTCTTCAATTGCTTGGCGCATAGAATATAAATGAAAAGGTTTTGGCTTACCGTCTACTCCCTTATAGCCAAAGACTGCAAGCGTTTTATACTTTGGTGTTGCTGTAAATGCAAAAAATGAAATGTTTTTTTGTTGCCCCCTTGCTGCGACAGATTTTTCAATTTGTTCTCTTATAAAATCTTCTGCCGTATAATCGTCATCCTCAAATTGAGACGATTCATGAATCGGCTTTACATAATCAGCTGATAAAACTTCTTTCATTTTTTTATGAGCTTCACCACCTTGAGAACTGTGTGCTTCATCAATTATCACAGCATATTTTCTGTCAGGCAAATCGCCTACTTTATCAATAACAAAGGGGAATTTTTGAAGTGTTGTAATGATAATATGTGAACCTGAGTTTATTGCATAAGCTAATTGAGTACTGTCTTTATCTATTCTCTGAACAACACCCGTTTTATGTTCAAACTGGTAGATTGTATTTTGTAACTGCTGGTCTAAAACTCTACGGTCGGTTACTACAATTACACTATCAAAAATTCGCTCATCTTCTTTATTATGTAAACTCGATAAACGATAAGATAACCAGGCAATAGAGTTACTTTTACCTGAACCTGCCGAATGCTGAACCAAATAGTTTTTGCCTGAACCGGTCTCTTTTGCATCAGCAGTAATTTTTCTAACCACATCTAATTGATGGTAACGTGGGAAAATCATTTTTTCCTTTTTAATGGTTTTTGGCCGAGACATTTCATGAAATGTCTTTACATCTATTTCTTCAACTTGTAAGTGGATAAATCGCTGAATAATATCGAGCCAACTATCTTTTATTAAGATTTCATTCCATAAGTAATCAGTTTTATAACCGGTTGGATTTGGGGGATTTCCTTTTCCTTTATTGTGTCCTTTATTAAATGGAAGCCAGTAAGTTTTTTTACCATCTATTTTAGTAGTCATAAAAACTTCTTCATCATCTACCGCAAAATGAACTAAAGCACGTTTTTTAAAAGCAAAAAGCAATTCTCTGTTATCTCTTGTGGTTGCGTATTGCCTTTTGGCATTATCTGTACTTTGCCCTGTAAAGTGATTTTTTAGTTCAATAGTGGCAATTGGAATACCGTTTAATGAAAGCACCAAATCAACCGAGTTTTTATTTTTACTGCTGTAATATACCTGACGAATTACTTTTAGTTGATTCTTATCATATAGTTTCTGCGTTTCGGGATTTAATCCGGATTCTGGTTTAAAAAAAGCCAATTTGAAACGAACACCATAATCAACAAAGCCATTGCGGATAACATCTAAACTACCCCGCAAATCCATTTCTTTGCATAATCGTTGAATGACGCGTTTATCAACATCATCTCTGTGAATTGCTGAAATCTTTTTCCAGTTTTTGGGTTGAGTTTCTTGTAAAAAATTTAATACTTCGTATTTAAACAATCCCAGTTCCGGACTATAATCCGGTGCATTGCCCAAAGTATATCCGCCATTTTCAATTAATGATTGAATGATTGCTGTTTCAAAAGTATTTTCTGATGTAATTTTCATTTGTCTTAACCTTGATTTCTTAATTTTTCTTTTTTAATTATCTTATAAAAAAAAGAAATGTAATAATGTTAAACACAGTAATACAGGATGATATAAATTTTCTTTTTTTATTTCTTTTTTATTTCTTTTTTTTATGCCATAAAATAAGTTCTATTTTTTGAGGCACCAGAAGTCTTAATTACTCCATCTTTTGCCATCTTATATATTGTTTTTTGTAAATCTTTATAATTTACATCAGGTATTCGTTTGTGTATTTCTTTTATTGTGCTGTTTGGAAAAGTTTGCAAATCACTTTCTATTAAAGCAATTAATCTGTGGGGTTCAATGGTTTTTAAACTTGGTTTAATATTTAGTTTTGAAGATTTTAATAATTCCGGATTAATTAAATATTGCTTTCCCTTTCGAACACCACGAGAAATTAATATTTGTTGTTTTTCAAGTTTGACTACATAAGAACGCAATCGTTCATCTTCTTGAAGTTGTAATTGTTTTATTAGTTCTGTTCCCAGTGATTTTTTCTCCCTTGCAATAATTCCCAGTGCGATAAATTGTTTTTGCGATAATTGATAATGTTGTGAGATATATTCTAAAAGAAAAACAACTTCTTCATCAATTATCTCTGAACTTTGAATAACTTTTGTGTAGTCAAAATCCGATTTTACAATAGGAAATGGCTTGTTGTCCTTGCTATCAAGTTCATATATTAAATCATAGCCAGAGCCTTCACCTTCCATTAAATTCAAATCGTGAAAAATACGAATGAGATGAGGATTTCTACGATGACGGCTATGCAAAATATTTTTTTCTGTTATGCCAATAGGCAAATTGCCAGGATTTGTAATCTCTATTCTGTTAGGATAAACCTCTAAAAAAATATCACCTGAAATAGTATATTTTTTGTGTGCAATTGAATTGATTAATAGTTCTCTAATTACTTCGGGTGCATATTGCTTTATTCGTTTTCTGAAAAGCCCTTGTGGAAATTCATAAAAATATTTTAATTCGCTTGCCTTTTCTTCAACATCAATAATTAAATCTTTTGGGTTAAATGCGTAGTCATTCCAATTTTCCTTTTTTATCTTCTCGCCATATTCGTCATAAACAATATATTGAATCGTAATTGGGTAAGAAATCCTGCTCCGCATTTGTTCTGTGCCAAGCCACAATGCCCCAAGATTGGTTAAGTGCCCGTTTATTACCAAATTGTAATGTTCTATAATTTCAAAATCGTCTTTTTGTTTTATACTTTCTTTAACCCTGTTTGACTTACGAATATCATTTACAAAAGATGAGATGTTATTTTGTGGAATTTGATTTATTTTAAATGATTTTAGCTCAATTAACTCCCACTGAAAAGCATTTTTTTCGGCTGCAAGGCGTGTAACTTCTTCACCTGAGATAGGATAACATTTATCTTGTATTCGAAGTATAATTTTCCCACTTGAAGTTGTAGCAATAGTTCGGCTTGTAGCTAAAACTTTGAAATGAAAATATTGCCAGCCGTTTTCGTGTGTTTCTATTATGGCATCGCCCAAACCTACACTATCGGTTAAAGAACGCAAACGGGAAAGTACATCATTAACCATTTTCTGACTGATTTTTTGATTTTCAGGTGGTAATTTATCTTTATCGTCAACACCGATATACAACATACCTCCTTGAGCATTAGCCAGACAAACACAAGTTTCGGCTAATTCTTTTAAATTGGCTTTTGCTCCGTATGCCTTTTTCAGGCTTTTGTATTCTATTTGGGTATGCTCTATTTCCATAATAATTGTCTTGAACTATGATTTTATTTGATTTTGTGATGGACTTTGATTTTTTGGTTTCATCACTCGTTTAAATTCTAATGATGTTGAGCCAAAGTTTATTAGCAGCCCTATTTCCATCCCGTAGGCTTCAAGATAGTTAATGGCTTGTGCTAAATGAACATCTTCCAATTGCTTAACAGCTTTTATCTCCAACATTATTTTTTCTTCAATAAAAAAATCTACTCTTCTTTTTCCAATATCATATCCTTTGTAACTCAAAGGCATCTCTTTTTCTCTTTCGTATTTTAAACCCTGCATATTCAATTCAATAGATAATGCTCTTTGGTAGATAACTTCCTGAAACCCGTTACCAAGATATTTATGAACTTCCATTGCAGCTCCAATTATTTTGCCTGTCAGTTCCGAATATTTATATTTTTCGTTAATCATAGTTTTATTCCAATTATAAAATCATAGTGTTCATAGTCATCATTTACAATCATAGTTCAAGACACTTTAACTTTCCCCGTTACTACTTCCGAAATAAGTGCTGTTTTATATTCTTTAAGTAACTCAATTAGCTTTTTTGTTTTTTCTGATTTTGTGTTTATTCGGGCTGTTTCGGTTTCGATGTGATGGACGATTTGGGTTTGTTCTGTTTTGTCGGGTATTGCAAAAAATAAATGAGACATAAATTCCCAACTAACTCGTGGCATTTTTGAACCATAAGTTGAACTATTTGATATTTCAGTAAATGATGAAGAAAGTAAGCGATATTTGATAAATTTCGAAAAATAGTTTTCTTTTGGGCGAAGTACAAAAAAATCACCAACAGCAGCACCTTCAAAATTAGTCAACAGTACTTTTGCCAAATATGGTCTCAATTTACCATAAAGTATATCATCAATTTTAAATTTTATCCCAACTCCTTCAAATTCTGAATTTGTTTCTAAAAATATACCTGATTTACTCTCAATATTTTCTAAAGCAACTTTCTTTAATTCTCCATTGCTTTTTTCTGTTATCAGTTTAACTACATACTTCAATTTCTTTACTTCCCAATGTTCAGGTATTCCTGCACTGAGCGAAGTCGAAGTGTCACCCAGCCAATCAATGCCGCTGTCTTTGAATGAGACGCACGTCCGTGCGTCTTTACAGGGCAACCCTTTTGTTACTGCTTGGTTTATAATGGCTGTTTTTTCTTCTTCGTAGAGTTTGAGAAGTCTTTCTTTTTTGGTGATTAGTTTGTCAATTTCGGCTGTTTTGCGGTCGAGGTAGTTGGCGATGGTGGTTTGTTCTTC
>JAUXFX010000039.1 GCA_030622635.1 Bacteroidota bacterium | reverse complement strand
TGTCCGTATGGACAAGTTTTGATAATTGATATTTGGAATTTATTTGTTATTTGTTTTTTGTTATTTGGTCCCGAAAGCTTTCGGGATTAATTCAAAATGGTTTTACTTTATGGACAAATACTAATTGAAATTAAATAAATAAATTATTAATTAATAAACTAAATACACTAATATTATGAATTTATTAGCAATATTATTACAAGTAGCAACCGATTTAGCCCCATTAGCAAAAATGGGAGCTGGTTTTGGTGCAGGAATTGCAGCTATAGCTGCAGCTATTGGTATCGGTCAGATCGGTCGTAGTGCCGTTGAATCTATTGCCCGCCAACCTGAAGCTGCCGGCGACATTCGGTCAAACATGATTGTTTCCGCTGCCCTGATCGAAGGGGTTGCTTTTTTTGCTATTGTTGTTTGCCTTTTAATTGTCTTTTTATAGGTAATAAACAAAAGTTTTTCTTTGTTTCTTAACGGTTGGTTGAGAAACAAAGAATTTTTTAGTTGAGATTAAATTATTATCAAAATATAAAAATTTATGGAATTAGTAAGCCCGGGTATAGGTTTGATTTTCTGGATGACCTTGTCATTTGCAATTCTTTTATGGATATTGGCAAAATTTGCATGGAAACCAATATTAAAAGGACTTAAAGAAAGAGAAACATCAATTGATGAAGCTTTACATGCAGCCGACAAAGCGAGAGAAGATATGAAATCATTAAAATTCAGTAATGAGCAATTACTAAAAGAAGCCAAAGAAGAAAGAGATGCTATTTTAGGAGACGGCCGTAAAATCAGGGATTCAATAATTGAAGAATCAAAAATAAAAGCAAATGAAGAAGCAAACAGGATAATTGAAAATGCCAAAGAAACTATCCAAAATGAAAAAATGGCTGCCATTACAGACCTGAAAAATCAATTAGCTTCATTATCAATTGAAATTGCTGAAAAAATCCTTCAAAAAGAATTAGCAGAGGATGCTAAACAAAAAGAATATATAAACAAACTGATTAATGAAATACATTTTAATTAGTTAAAATGAGAGAAACAAGGATAGCAATAAGATATGCAAAAGCGTTATTTGATTTAGCTTTAGAACGAAACACTCTGGAGCAAATCAAAACCGATATGGAACTTGTTGTGTCCGTTTTTAAACAAAACAGGAATCTCAGAATAATACTTCAAAGCCCTGTCATTAACGAAAAGAAAAAAGTAGCTATTATCAAAGCTATCTTTGAAAATAAACTCAGGGAAATATCTTTACATTTCCTGATAATCATCATTCGTAAAAGACGGGAAGCAAATATCTTAGCTATTGCCGAACAATTCATCATATTATATAAAGACTACAAAAAAATAACAACAACCTTCCTTCAGACTGTAGTTAAGATTAATGATAATATTAAAAAGAGAGTAATTGAACTAATGAAACACCAAACAGAAGGCGAAATAGAATTGATAGAAGAAATAAAAAAAGAATTAATAGGGGGATTTGTTTTAAGCTTTAAAGATAAACAATATGATGCCAGTATTTTAAAGCAAATTGAAGATTTGAAAAAAGAATTTGACATAAATTTATATGTAAGAGGGTTATGAAAAAGTTCAAGGTTCAAAGTTTCATTTATTTAACCTGAAACCTGAGACCTGAAACTTGGAACTTGAAACCTGAAACTATAATAAAATCACAATTAAAAAATAATTTACCAATAAAAAGCAATATAGTATAAAAAATATAATAATATGGCAGAAATAAAACCTGCAGAAGTATCTGCAATTTTACGACAACAACTTGCCGGATTTGAAGACGAAGCCGAATTGGAAGAAATCGGTACCGTACTACAAATCGGAGATGGTATTGCACGAATTTACGGATTAGACAATGCCGAATCAGGCGAGATGATTGAATTTGAAAAAGGCGGCTTAAAAGGAATAGTACTGAACCTTGAAGAAGATAATGTAGGTGTGGTACTTCTTGGTGAAAATAACGAAATTAACGAAGGAGATAAAGTAAAAAGAACCGGAAAAATTGCCTCACTTGAAGTAGGCGAAGGTATGCTGGGTCGTGTTATCAATACTCTTGGCGAACCTATTGACGGAAAAGGTGAAATTACAGGAAAAACTTATGAAATGTCTCTTGAACGAAAAGCCCCTGGTGTAATTTACCGTCAACCTGTTAATGAACCTTTGCAAACCGGTATCAAATCAATTGATGCGATGATCCCCATTGGCAGAGGTCAACGTGAGTTAATAATCGGCGACAGACAGACCGGAAAATCAGCTATCGCAATTGATGCCATTATTAATCAAAAAGAATTTTACGAAAAAGGTGAACCTATTTACTGTATTTATGTTGCCGTAGGACAAAAAGGTTCTACTGTTGCAAGTATTGCAAAAATTCTTGAAGACAGTGGAGCTTTGCCATACACAATAATAGTTTCAGCAACTGCTTCCGAACCTGCTGCCATGCAGTTCTATGCACCGTTTGCAGGTGCCGCCATCGGTGAATTTTTCAGAGATACCGGTCGACCTGCACTTGTTATTTATGACGACCTGTCAAAACAAGCAGTTGCGTACCGCGAAGTTTCATTATTGCTGAGAAGACCACCCGGACGTGAAGCATACCCGGGTGATGTATTTTACCTTCACTCAAGACTACTTGAAAGAGCAGCAAAAGTAATTGAATCCCATGAAATTGCACAACAAATGAATGACCTGCCAAAATCTCTAAAATCAATGGTGAAAGGTGGTGGCTCATTAACTGCGTTGCCAATAATTGAAACACAAGCCGGCGACGTATCTGCCTACATACCTACAAATGTTATCTCAATTACCGATGGACAAATATTCCTTGAAACCAATCTTTTTAATTCCGGAATACGACCGGCTATCAATGTTGGAATTTCAGTATCAAGGGTGGGTGGAAATGCCCAGATAAAATCTATGAAAAAAGTTGCAGGAACACTCAAGTTAGACCAGGCTCAGTTTCGCGAACTGGAAGCTTTCGCTAAATTCGGCTCAGACCTTGATGCAGCTACAATGGCAGTGCTTGAAAAAGGAAAACGGAATGTCGAAATCCTTAAACAACCCCAGTATTCTCCTATGCCTGTTGAAAAACAGATTGCCATTATTTTCTGCGGAACAAAAGGACTGCTTAAAAACGTTCCGGTTAAAAGTGTTCGGGATTTTGAAACTGAATATCTTTATTATATGGAAACACATCATCAGGAAGTTTTAAAAACCTTAAGAGAAGGTAAACTTACTGATAATGATATAAAAATTATGGAGAAGGTGGCAAATAATATTTCAAATAAATATGAAGCAAAGTAAATGTTAACCCTAAAAGAAGTACGTACACGAATCAGTTCAGTTGAATCAACCGAGCAGATCACCAGTGCTATGAAAATGGTTGCTGCATCAAAATTAAGAAAGGCACAAAATGCAATTCTTAAGCTGCGGCCTTATGCTTCGAAATTACAGGAAATATTACATAACCTGACTAAAACTTTTGAAAATACCGATGAAAATGTTTTCTCTGAAATAAGAACTCCTGAAAAAATATTATTGATTGTTATTGCTTCCAACAGGGGATTGTGCGGTACTTTTAACGCAAACATAATTAAAGCCACAAATAATTTGATTGCCACAAAATACAATGAACAAAACAAAGCCGGAAATTTAGATATTTATTGTTTTGGCAAAAAAGCTTCTGAATATTACGAAAAAAATAATTATAAAGTGCTTGCAACCAATAATGAGATATTTAGTGATTTGACTTTTGAGAATACTGCTCCGGTTGCCGAAAGTCTTATGAAAGATTTTGCCGAAAAGAAATATGATAAAATTGAAATAATTTATGACCAATTTAAAAATGCGGCTGTTCAAAGATTAATCATAGAACAATATTTGCCGATTGCTCTGGAAAAAGAAGAAGCAATTAGTGAGAAAGAATCGTTTATTGATTTCATTTTTGAACCATGCAAAAAAGATATTATCAGGGAATTAATTCCGAAATATTTAAAGATTCAACTCTATAAGGCCCTGCTCGATTCTTTTGCATCGGAGCATGGCGCCCGAATGACAGCTATGCACTTGGCAACCGATAATGCACAGGAACTTTTAAAAGAACTTAAATTATCTTATAATAAAGCCCGCCAGGCAGCTATCACTAACGAAATCCTTGAAATTGTCGGTGGTGCCGAGGCACTGAAAGGGTAAATTGTCCAATAGGAGACTCCTTTGGAGAAATAGAAAAGCTGGTTAGCGGTTTTAAATTTCTTGCCAACTTTTTACTAATTCCAGATTGTTTTAGCAAGTTAAAATCAACAGCAGGTTATTAGTTTCAAACCGCTTACCAGCTATATAAAGGAAATTAATTGAAATAGAAACATTACATTTCTCTCGTGGAAAGATAGTAAGAAAGTTAGTTACTGTTCACCTTTCTATTTGCTGTTGAAATTATTGAAACAGCATCAAAATCAAAACACACTTCTTAATTCGTTGTTCAAATGTTCAAATGTTCGTTATTCAATTTTACATGAGGCTGAACAGTAACGAAAGTTAAAATTAAAGCCATCTGAAAATATTATAGAAATGGAATGTTTCAGAGAGAATCAACCTCTTTTTCCAATTGCTTATACCATTTTTTTCCAAATTTTCTTATTAATGGCTCTTTGAGAAATTTATACAGCAGTATTCCTTTTTTTTCTCCGGCTTTTAATGCAGTATCACATATTTGCCATTTATGATAATTCACAGCCAGAAAATCTTTAAACTTATTTACACGAACAGGATACAAATGACATGAAACCGGTTTATGGAATTTTATTTTTCCCTTGTCATAAGCTTTTTCAATTGCACAAAAGGCAACACCGTCAATAAAATTAGTAAAGGCGCATTCTTTGTCACTTATCAAAGGTGTAACATATTCACCTGTAGAATCATAATCAAATACTCCATTTTTTTCAATCACCTTTCTGCCTTCAAAAGTCATAAACGGTTTGATTTTTTCAATATAATCCTCAAGCAATGAAATTTCCTCTTCCTCAATCGGGGCACCTGCATCTCCTTCAACACAACAGGCACCTTTGCATTTAATAAAATCACAGCAAAACTTTACGCTTACTAAATTGTCGGAAATTATCGTGTTATCAATAATAATCATGGGGTAAAAGTAGTAAAAATCCGGGTATAACTATAAACTTGTCGTGATACTCATCCGTCGGATGAGTTAATATTTTTCATTTTATTTTTTATAATCATTCCCAAAATTCTGTACTTTTGCAAAGGTCTCAATATATTCATATTAATTAATTAAGAAAGGAAAAAAATGGCTTTTAACCTGAGAAACAGAAATTTTTTAACATTACTGGATTTTACACCCGAAGAAATCAAATTTTTACTTGATCTTTCCTATGACCTGAAAAAAGAAAAATATGCAGGTACTGAACAACAAAAATTAAAAGGTAAAAACATTGCTTTGATTTTTGAAAAAGCATCAACACGTACCCGCTGTGCTTTTGAAACGGCAGCTTATGATCAGGGAGCAAATGTTACATATCTTGGTCCTACCGGTTCACAGATAGGGAAAAAAGAAACAATGAAAGACACTGCAAGAGTTTTAGGAAGAATGTATGATGGAATTGAGTACCGTGGTTTCGGACAATCAATTGTTGAAGAACTAGGGAAATATGCAGGTGTACCCGTCTGGAATGGTTTGACAGATGAATATCATCCAACACAAATCCTTGCCGACTTTTTAACCATGATAGAACATTCCGATAAACCATTACATCAAATTTCATTTTGCTATCTCGGTGACGCCCATAATAACGTTGGTAATTCTTTATTGGTTGGTGCTGCAAAAATGGGGATGGATTTCAGGGCTGCTGCTCCGAAACCTTGCCAGCCGGATGAGAAATTAGTTGAAGAATGTAAAAAAATTGCTAAAGAAACCGGAGCTAAAATCACAATTACCGAAAACATTGATGAAGCTGTTAAAGGTGTGGATTTTCTTTATACTGATGTCTGGGTTTCAATGGGTGAGCCGGATGAAGTATGGACTGAAAGGATAAACACTATGATGCCTTTTCAGATTAATAAAGAGCTTCTGGAAAAAACCGGCAATCCCAAAGTGAAATTCTTACATTGCCTGCCTTCATTTCATAACCGCGATACAAAAGTCGGTGAAGAAATTTACCACAAATTCGGCGTAGAAGCCATGGAAGTAACCGATGATGTTTTTGAGTCACCTGCATCAATCGTTTTTGATGAAGCCGAAAACCGGCTGCATACTATCAAAGCTATAATGGTTGCAACTTTAGGAGGTTAAGTAGTGTTTGTCCATAATGTCCGATTTCTTCGTTATGCTTGCCTTTAAAACCAGTCATCCGTACGGACTCCTGATTTTAAAGACTTCGCAAGCCTCGAACTCGAACATTCTGAACTAAACACTTACTTTATGGACGTACACTAAGTAGCTTTGTTATTTCAGTTTTTAAAGTATAATTCCCAGGCATTTTTGAATTCATCATAATGTTCATTTATTATTTATTCAATTTTTGAAGTCATTGGATTCTTCAGTCCTGAATATTTTACGAGTTCCATTTTTACAGAACCGACAATAACTGCTGCTTCGGCTAAAACCGGAAGGTGATTTTTATCGTCGGTAACCCAGACAAACATAGGGTATTTATCGGCAAAAACATTGCCGGTAGCCATCATCGGGGCAAATTTAAGGCAGTTGAATTTCCCCAGTTCTGTCTCAACAATTTCTTTCCCCAAATATTTAATTACCGAAACATAAACAGAATCATCAAGAAAAAAATCAATATCAAAAGTGCCGCCGGTTTCAACACTTGAAATATCAAGTGTACGGGCAAAAAACAAAGCAGACACAAAATCCTGTATGTTCTCAGGGACGTTTTTTACAGCGGTTCGGCTGGATGCAATTCTTTTTTCATGATCAAAATAAACATCATCATCTTTTATGTAGCCGCCTTCACGTGTCCTTCTGATAAATAAATACGGAACTAAAGCATCTTCATCAACATAGGATTCAAAATGGTCTTCAACTTTGTAAAACCAGTTGAATGCACCTTTGGATCTTCCCTTTCCAATAATGTGATATGTGCTTCTGCCGTTAAATTTTTTATCTTCTTCTGTTACATGGATGGTAGCTTCTCCGGCTGTTAGTTGTCCGGTCAGGAAAGAATCATAATAAACACGATATTTAAGTTTCTCACCTTTTTTAAATGCTTCGTTTTGGTGGTTACGTAACCCCTGAGAATAAATCGCAGAAGTTAACAAACCACAAAAAAGTATTATGAATATTATTAATTTTTGCATTTAAATAACAATATTAATAATTTTATTAGTTACAATTATCACTTTTTTAGGTGTTTTCCCGGCTATCCATTTCTGGGATTCTTCTGCTGACAAAACTGCTTTTTCAATTTCTTTATTTGGCATGTCAACAGGCAAATCAAGTTTAAATCGCATTTTACCATTAAACGAAACAGGATAAGTAAAAGTATTTTCTTTAATATATTCTTCCCTGAATTCTGGGAAAGTTGTATAAGTTATACTTTCGGTATTACCCAATAAATGCCATAATTCCTCAGCAATGTGAGGTGCATAAGGAGAAATTAAAATTGTAAGCTCCTGAAGGATTGCCCGTTTATTGCATCTTAAGTTTGATAATTCATTCACACATATCATAAATGCACTTACTGTAGTATTAAATGAAAAACGTTCAATATCCTCCTGAACTTTTTTTATTGTTTTATGAAGAATTTTTAGTTCATCTTTTGTCGGCTTTTCATCCGAAACTTCAAAATTATTATTTTCATCATGATACAATCGCCACAATTTTCGGATAAACCGGAATACTCCTTCAATACCTTTTATATCCCAGGGTTTATGATATTCCAAAGGACCTAAAAACATTTCATATAAACGAAGAGTGTCAGCGCCGTATTTTTCTATAAGTTCATCCGGATTCTGGACATTATGTTTGGACTTTGACATTTTTTCTACAACTGGCAATAATTCTACAAATCCTTCATTAAAAATATCTTTTGAAATATCAAGATCAGAAAATATTTCAAATTTTGAAATTATACTTAAAACATCTCTATATGTAGCTATTTTATAATCCTTAAATTCAGTATGATTTTTAATTAAGTTCTTAAGATTTTCTTTTGTCAATTGATTCTTTTCATTAACATACTCGATTGGTATATATTTATCTCGGCAAGACGATTTTAGCAAATCCATTGCCCTGAAATCCTTAGGTAAAATGTATGATTTACTTTTTTTATTTTTTATAACTATATTTGTAATTATGTAAGCCTTCTGACTCACACCCTGTATTTTCCCCTGATTTATTAATTTTTTAAATGGTTCATCTTTGCAAACAAGACCTATATCAAAAAGAAATTTATTCCAGAAACGAGCATAAATCAAATGACCTGTTCCATGTTCATCGCCACCAATGTATAAATCAATATCCTGCCAGTAATTATTTGCTTCTTTTGAAAAATATTCTTTGTCATTTTTCGGGTCCATATATCGCAGATAATAACCGCTTGAACCTGCAAAACCGGGCATTGTGTTTGTTTCAAGAGGATAACCTTCTGATGTTTTCCAGTTTTTAGCTCTAGCCAGAGGCGGTTCACAGCTTTCTGTCGGGAGGTATTTATCAACAGGAGGTAATTTAAGAGGCAATTCACTTTCATCCAAAACATAAGGCATCCCATTTTTGTAATAAACAGGGAATGGCTCACCCCAGTAACGCTGACGGCTGAAAATAGCATCTCTCAGCTTATAATTTATTGTGCCATAGCCAATCCCCATTTCCTCAATTTTTTTAATTGTTGCATAAATGGCATCATTTACTTCCATTCCATTTATAAACCCTGAGTTAATCATCTTTCCTTCCTTGGCATCATATGATTCTTCCCAGTTTTTAGTATCGGTTGGTGTTTCATCATCTTTACAAACAACCTGAATGATTGGAATATCAAAATGTTTTGCAAAGGCAAAATCACGACTGTCATGGGCAGGAACAGCCATGATGGCACTTGTACCATATCCTGCCAAAACATAATCAGCCACCCAGATTGGAATTTTTTTATTATTTAACGGATTGATAGCATAAGCTCCGGTAAAAACACCTGTGATTTTTTTCACATCAGCTAAACGCTTCCTTTCGGTACGGTTTTTTGCCCGGGCTACATACTCCATCACATCCTTTTTTTTATCTGGGGATGTTATTTTTTCAACAAATTCATGCTCAGGAGCAAGAACCATATATGTAGCTCCAAACAATGTATCAGGGCGTGTAGTGAAAACAGATAAATTTAAATCAACAGATTTTATTTTAAAATCAAAAGAAGCACCTTCACTTCTTCCTATCCAGTTTCGCTGGACTTCTTTTAATGAATCAAACCAATCCAGCTTATCAAGACCATCCAGCAAACGCTGGGCATAAGCAGTAACTCTTAGCGACCATTGTTTCATTAATTTACGTTCAACCGAAAAACCGCCTCTTTCGGACAAACAGTCTTTAACTTCATCATTCGCAAGAACGGTTCCCAATGCAGAACACCAGTTAACCATTGTATCGGAAAGGTAAGCCAAACGGTAATTCATCAGAATTTCCTGTTGTTGTTTTTCAGTTTTTGAATTCCATTCCTTAGCAGAAAATTCATCTGTTTGGCTACATTCAGCTGAAATATCACGATTACCGGATGTTTCAAAAATATGAATCAAATTATCAATAGGTTCCGCTTTATCCGATTTTTTATTATACCAATGATTAAATAATTGAATAAATGTCCATTGGGTCCATTTATAATATGATGGATCGCAGGTTCTTACTTCCCTGTCCCAGTCAAAAGAAAACCCAATTTTATCAAGCTGTTTTCTATAGCGGTCAATATTTTTATATGTAGTTATTTGAGGATGTGTTCCTGTTTGAATAGCATATTGCTCTGCAGGTAAACCGTAAGCATCATATCCCATCGGATGTAAAACATTAAAGCCCTTCAGCCGTTTATACCTTGAATAAATATCCGAGGCAATATATCCTAACGGATGCCCAACGTGTAATCCCGCTCCGGAAGGATATGGAAACATATCCAGCACATAATATTTAGGCTTTGTGTGATCAATTTCCGCCTTAAAGGTTTTATTCTCACTCCAGTACTTTTGCCACTTTTTTTCAATTTCAGTGAAATCGTAGTCCATTAGATGTTTTTAATTATTAATTTGCGAAATTAAAAAAAGATGTATTAAATAATAAATTATATTTGTTAAAACAAATTTTAAATTCAAGACTGATTATGTTATTTGGTGCTTTATTTCAAAATTTGTTTGACTCTATAGACAGTCACTAATTAGTTTACCAATAAAAAACATCATAGTATCCAAATTATGAGCATAAATAACAACAAAAAATATAAAGAAAGCAGGAGAATATGGGCAACAACACGTGCACACCTGGAAGCTGACCGAATGAAATATAAACGCAGTGGAAAGAAAAGTAAAAGCCACTGGTCGTTGTTTGAGAAGGTTCTGCAATTTTTTCTGATATTTATGAAATTATTTAATATTTATAAAAGAGGTTATAAAAATGCAAAAAATATTAAAGTCAATAAAATTGATCTGTATTTTCCTGATTTACCATGCTCATTTGAAAATTATAAAATCCTTCACCTTTCCGACCTTCATATTGACAGCATACAAGGATTAGAGGATATTATCTGTGAAAAACTCAATGGCCTTGAATATGATTTATGTGTTTTAACGGGAGATTACAGAAAAAGCTGTCAGGGAAGTTTAAAAACTATCCTGAGACCTATGAAAAAACTCAAGGATTGTATAAATGCGAATGATGGGATTTATGCTATATTAGGTAATCACGATACATACTTAATGGCTGAATATGAGGATATAATTGATATAAATTTATTGATAAATGAAACGGTTTTTATAAAACGCGGAAATGATAAAATAGCTGTTACCGGCACAGATGACCCATTTTACTACTTTACCGACCAGGCAATAATAGCATTGGACGAAAATATTAATTGCTTTAAAATTGCTTTGGTTCACACTCCGGAACTATATGATGTTGCTGCTGAAAATGGATACAATTTATATTTATGCGGTCATACTCATGGCGGGCAGATATGCCTGCCTGGCGGAATTCCCATAATTACACACCAGTTTGAAGGAAGAAAATTTTATAAAGGTTTATGGAAACACAATTCTATAACCGGATATACAAGTTGCGGATGTGGTGTTTCGGGTATTCCGCTAAGATTTTACTGCCAGGGTGAAATCACAATTTTTACATTACGAAAAGGAGAAGCAGACATAATACTTTAATTTCAGTTTCGTTAATTTTATTAATTTAGCAGCAATCAAAATAATTTCATGTCTAAAGCAGAAGATAAATATAGTAAAAGACGCCTTAAAAGTTCTTATATAACTACAGTTGTCAGTATTACACTGGTTCTTTTTATGTTAGGTATGCTGGGATTAATAATTTTGCATGCAAAAAAACTTTCGGATTATGTAAAGGAAAATATCGGGTTTTCAATAATTATGAAAGAAAATGTTAAAGAAGCCGGTATTATTCAGCTTCAAAAAACCCTTGACGCCTCTGATTACGTGAAATCAACCGAATATATTACTAAAGAAAAAGCCGCCGAAGAACTAACAAAAGACCTTGGTGAAGATTTTATTGATTTTTTAGGCTACAATCCGTTATTACCTTCTATTGACCTCAGACTAAAAGCCGAATATGCTAATATTGACAGTCTTGCTATAATTGAAAAAGATTTGTTGGCAAACAAAAATGTAAAAGAAGTTTTTTATCAAAAATCATTAGTTCATTTAATAAATAAAAATTTAAGAAGAATAAGTATCATTATTCTTGGGTTTAGTATTTTACTGCTGATAATCGCTATTGCATTAATTAACAACACCATCAGGTTATCGGTTTACTCAAAACGGTTTTTAATTAAAAGTATGCAATTGATTGGAGCCACGCAGGCATTTATTCGCAGACCATTTATTTTAAAAGGTATTTTGCATGGAATTCTGGGAGCTTTTATTGCAATTTTACTATTAGTAGGCATTATATACTTTTCTCAACAAGAAATTCCCGAACTGGTAAATTTACAGGATGCTGACCTTTTTATTTCAATTTTTGGATTTGTGATTTTATTAGGAATAATTATTTCATGGATGTCAACATTTTTTGCTGTAAAAAAATATTTGAATTTAAAAGCTGACAGTTTATATTACTAAAAAAAGTTAAAAAAATCAGCAAATAAAAAAAATACTATTATTTTTGAAGTTCTTAAAAAGAAAAAAATGAGCAAAAAAAAGAAAAAAATCACACACTCTGTAAAACCAAAAGTTTCTGAAACTAAGAAAGCAGCAACTGTTCAATCAAAGCAAAAACCAAGCCCGGACGGTACCACTGTTTTTGCATTTACAAAACAAAACTACAAACTGCTATTAATAGGATTAGCTTTTATTTTAGTCGGGTTTTTGTTGATGATTGGCGGTGGTTCGGATGACCCAAATGTTTTCAGTGATGAAATTTTTAGTTTCCGACGACTTACTCTCGCCCCGATATTGATTCTTGTAGGATATGTTATTGAAATATTTGCAATTATGAAAAAACCCAAATCATAAAACCATCGCAAATATAATCTGCTTATTTTTAATTAAATAGTTTAACAAATTACCCATTATCCGATAAATTCTAAAATATGGATTGGTTAGAAGCATTAATTTTAGGTATAGTTCAGGGGCTCACTGAATTTTTACCGGTTAGCAGCAGTGGTCATCTTGAATTAGGAAAAGTTATCTTGGGGGTTGAAGCAGAGAGAAGTTTAATTTTTACAGTTGTTGTTCACGGAGCAACTGTTTTAAGTACAATTTTTGTTTTTCATAAAGATCTGTGGATATTGCTCAAAGGTCTTTTCGCCTTTAAATGGAATGATGAAACAAAATATATTTCCAGGATACTAATTTCTATGATACCTGTAGTAATTGTCGGACTTTTATTTGCTGAGGAAATTGAAAGTTTTTTCACAGGTAATGTTGTCTTTGTAGGTTCAATGTTAATCATCACTGCATTATTACTTACCTTTACTTATTTCAAAAAAACCAATTTACGAAAAATATCCTTTATTGATTCGTTTATTATTGGCATTGCACAGGCAGCAGCTGTGTTGCCCGGCATATCCCGTTCAGGAGCAACCATTTCAACAGGTTTAATGCTTGGGAATAAAAGGGAACTTATTGCAAAATTTTCATTTTTAATGGTTTTAATTCCTATTATAGGTGCTAATGTTAAAGATCTATTTACCGGCGAAATGGCAAGTGAATCAAGTGTAGGGGCAGTTCCTTTATTGATCGGATTTTTTGCAGCATTTATTTCCGGATTGCTTGCATGTAAATGGATGATTGGAATCGTAAAAAAAGGTAAATTGATATATTTTGCAATTTACTGTTTTATTATAGGATTAATTGCAATTTTTGTCGGATAATTCGTTTTATTGGATGCTAAACCAAACCTCTGAACATCAATTTGATTTTTTAAAAGGAGAAGTTCTCCTTATCAACAAACCATATAAATGGACTTCCTTTAATGTTATTAGCAGCATCAGGTATTTAATAAAGCACCATACAGGTATAAAAAAAATTAAAGTCGGACATGCCGGAACACTTGACCCGCTTGCCACAGGATTATTAATTATTTGTACGGGTAAGTTCACAAAAAAAATTGAAGAATTTCAAGGGTTAGAAAAAGAATATACAGGCTCTTTCATCCTTGGAGCTACAACTCCGTCATTTGACAGAGAAACAGAAATTGACCAAACTTTTAATATAAGCCATATAAATCCTGAAATGCTTTTGCAAACTGCAAAAAAGTTTACAGGTACTTTTGAACAAACTCCTCCTTTATATTCCGCAATTAAAATTGATGGCAAAAGGGCTTATAAATATGCCCGTAATAAAGAAGATGTAAAAATCAAGCCAAAGCTCATTACTATCAAAGAATTTGAGTTAACAAATATAAATTTACCTGAAATATTTTTCAGGGTTGTATGCAGTAAAGGAACTTATATTCGTTCGCTGGCGCGTGATTTCGGAGAAGCAATAAAATGCGGAGCTTACCTGTCTTCATTGCAAAGAATAAGAATAGGAAACTTCAGATTAGAAGATGCAATACAAACTGAAGACCTAAAAAAATCATTAAAAATAAAAAAAAACAACAATAATACTTGACAAAGCGTTTAAAATGTATTAATTTAGATGTATTAAAGTTGATAATTCCTGATAATATTATTACTTTTGCAACCATTTTTCTAAATATTAATTATATATAAATATGAAACTATCTCAATTCAGATATTATTTACCACCTGAACTGATTGCAAGCCATCCTCCCAAAGACAGGGATGATTCGAAATTAATTGTGCTTGACAGAAAAAAACAGTCTATTAAACATAAATCATTTAAAGACATATTAAAATTTTATAATGATGGTGATGTTTTTGTTATTAACAACACTAAAGTTTTCCCAGCACGCTTATTTGGCATAAAGGAAAAAACCGGTGCGGATATTGAAGTATTTTTATTACGTGAATTAAATCGCGAAACCCGCCTGTGGGATGTACTTGTTGACCCGGCTCGAAAAATCAGGATCGGGAATAAATTATATTTCGGTGAAGATGAATCATTGGTTGCCGAAGTTATTGACAATACAACATCACGAGGAAGAACTTTACGGTTTCTTTTTGATGGTTCTTACGAAGAATTTAAAAAAACCATTAAAAGACTTGGTAAAACACCATTACCAAAGATACATGACAGACCTATTGAGCCTGAAGACGAAGAAAGATACCAGACAATTTATGCAAAACACGAAGGTTCTATAGCAGCTCCAACCGCAGGACTGCATTTCAGCCGTGAGCTAATGAAACGCCTTGAACTCAAGGGTGTTAGCTTTGCAGAAATTACACTTCATACCGGTTTGGGAAATTTCAGAAACATTGAAGTTGAAGACCTTACCAAACATAAAATGGATTCGGAAGAGCTAATAACTGATGAAGTAAATACTCAAATTATTAATAAGGCAATAAAAAATAAGAAAAATGTTTGTGCAATTGGTACCACATCCATGAAAGCTTTGGAAACTTCCGTTTCAATTACGGGAATGGTAAAACCATATAAAGGATGGACTAACAAATTTATTTTCCCGCCATATAAAGTTCAGGTTGCAGATAGCATGATTACCAATTTGCATCTACCACAATCGCCAATGATGATGTGTGTGGCTGCATTTGCAGGTTACGATTTTCTGATGAAAGCATACAAGGTTGCAATTGAACGTAAATACAAATTTTTTACTTATGGGGATGCAATGCTTATTATTTAAGGTTATCTCTAAAAACCCATTCACAATAAACTATAGAATGTTAATAATACATCATTGTAAAATTGATTTAAAATAATTATATTTGCATATGAATAGTACTATAAAGTCTGCAAAAAAGCCTTTAATGTCTTATGGCGTTTATATTCCCTTTACCTGCTTTATAATATTCTCAATCATTGATATATACAACGTTAATGCACAGGATTGGGTTAATTATGTATTGTCTAATTTACTTGGGATTGCCCTGGGTTATCAGATGTTCTTTTTCGGACTTGGACATATCTTTTTCGGTGATAGAATTGCAGAATATATTGGCTGGCAAAAAGGGAGTCCGTTTCAGTATGAATTAGGCTTTGCTGCTGTTGGTATAGGAACGCTTGGGATTCTTTGCAGTTGGTTTTCAGGATCATTTTGGCTTGCCACAATTATTGTCAGCTCCATATTTATGTGGGGATGTGGAATTGGTCATATTCGCGATATGATAAAGAATAAGAATCTTAATGCAGGATCGGCAGGGTTTTTTCAGATATCCTGATAATGACAAATTAATTAAATATCAATTTAGTAATTATTATGATGAAATTTTGGGATAAGGTAGAGGATTATTTGTTTGATCCTGCTATGGCATCAAAAGTATATAATTGCTGGGGTCCTGTGAAATATCGGATTATACCGGATCAGCTTAAGTCAGATGAGCCGGGAACCGAGTTATTCGAGGAATATGTTAAGGCAATTCCCTTGCATTCCTTTGATGTGGATTAATTGTATCTGTTATTTGAAAAAGTAATGAATATCTGTGTTTTGAAAAAATTTGTAATTATAGTTGCCGGCGGAAGCGGAAAAAGGATAAATACCGAAATTCCAAAACAATTTATCTCACTCGCAGGAAAACCCGTATTAATTCATACAATTTCAGCTTTTTATAATTATTCCCCTGAAATAAATATTTTATTGGTTTTGCCAAAAATCCATTTCGGCTTGTGGGAAAAGCTTTGTAAAAATCACAACTTTAATATTTCACATAAAATAGTTGAAGGAGGTAAAACACGGTTTCTGTCCGTAAAAAACGGTCTCTCGAAAATCGATAAAAATGGAATTATTGCAGTTCATGACGGAGTGCGACCTTTAGTGAAAAAACAAGTAATTGAAAAAGCTTTTCTTGATGCGGAAATTTATGGAAATGCAGTTCCTGCAATTCCTGTTAACGAATCAGTAAGAGAGATTTATAATACAGGAAGTAAAATATTCAACAGGAGTAACTTACGTATAATCCAAACACCACAAGTTTTTAAATCTTCAATTCTAATAAAAGCATACCGGCAAGCATATCAAAATAAATTTACTGATGATGCAACTGTGGTAGAATCTGCCGGTGAGAAAATCAACCTGATTGAAGGTAATCCGGAAAACATCAAAATAACCACTCCAATAGATTTAAAAATTGCAGAAGCATTGTTAAAATAACTCCTAATTTTTCCTCCCCTTCCATTTAAATTTCAGGAAATTGCCGAAAATTCCCATAAATGAAATATAAATAACATAAATTATTTGAAGTGGTAAATAGTTCCATAATAATTTCCTGTGTCTTACAAATTTTGTGATCCCAACCAAAACCGGTAAATCAATTACTAATTTTACAATAAATATAATAAGAACAACAGGCAGTAACTCATAATAAAACAATCCCAACACAAAACCCGCCAATAAACCAAAATTAAATAAATAAACTACCAAAGCGGTTGTTATGATGGAAAAATCAGTATAGCCTGAACTTTTTGAAACCCATCTTATCCTTTGTGAAATAAATTCCCTGAATGATTTTTTAGCTCCTGTGTAAACAACAGCATCAGAATTTTTTAAGAAATTTATTGCTGAACTTCCCCATTTCTTTCTTATTTTTAAAAGCAAAAAAACATCGTCGCCAGAAACAAATTCATTTTTTGTTTCAAAACCGGTTACTTCATAAAATGCCTGTTTTTGATAAGCTAAGTTTGCTCCGTTACACATAATCGGTAAACCGATTTCAATTGCTCCTGCCCCTGAAGCGATCAAGCTCAAAAACTCCAAAGACTGAAGTTTTTTAAACCACGTGTTCTCATTAAGAAAACACACAGGTCCAACAATCATTTTAGGATGTTTCTTTTCATAAAAATCAATAATTGTTGAAAGCCAATTTTTATTTACCCTGCAATCAGCATCGGTTGTAACTATTAATTCACCGCTTGAATTTTTTAAACCGGTTTTAATGGCTTGCTTTTTTCCGGAAATTTGTGGACTTCCACTTTCTGTAGTTATTAATTTTATTTTGAGATCAGGATTGGAATTAATAAAATCTTTTATCAGATTTTTGGTGTTATCAGTTGAAAAGTCATCAACCACAATAATTTCAAATAAATTTTTGGGATAAGTTTGCTTAAGTAGATCATATAAAATTTCAGTAATGTTTTGTTCTTCGTTTCGGGCAGGGATTATTATACTTACTTTTGTTTTAGGTTCTTTACCAGATAAAACAAATTTTTCAAGTCTAAACCATCCATAAGTAAAAGCAAGTATAACAAAGACATAAGCAAAACACAAGCAAATTAACAATATGGATATTATTAATGAACAAGTTTCCATATTAAGAATTCTTTCTGAAAAATTTAAGTTTAAAAACGAAAATTGTCCCGGCAATAGCCGGAATTATAATATTTATCAACCATAGAGCAGATGATGCTGAAAAAACACCAATATCAATTTGCTCGGTATAAATACTGTATTTCTCAAAAAACAATCCAATAAGATAAATTGAAATACTCCCTCTGATGCCAAGTTCAGCCAAAGCTATGGTAGGTATTACCGTTATTACAAAAAACATCACCGCAACAGTAATAACAGCATAAAATAGCGGGATCGGCACTGAAAACAATCTTAATAATAAATAAAACTGAAACGTAAAAATGCAATATCTGAAAATACTTATTAATAGAACTTTTAGCAATTCAGGTTTTGAAAACATTGAAAATACCTTAATATGTTCCCTGAACTTCTCCCACTTTTTCTTTGTAAAATTTTTTAAAAAGGTTGAAAGAATTGAAATATTAAAATAAAATAACAAAATCAGGAAAATAGCTATTACAACAATAACAATTAATCCGTAATAAAAATACCCGTAAAAATATCCTGAGATATCATAAAACTCAGGAATAAAGATCAATAAACTTATTAATCCAATAATCATAGTTGTCATAAACTGACTGATACTACCAATAATTGTAATAAGAATACCTTCCCAGTGATTTGCTTTTTTAAGTATAAATACCCTTCCGAAATAATCACCAACCCTGTTAGGTGTAAATGAACTCACTGAAATCCCTGTTAAGACCGCCTGAAAAGATTTGGCGAATGAAATTTTTTCAATTTTCTTTATAAGGAATTGCCACTTTAACGATTCAACACCCCAGTTTAAAATCATTAATAAAAAAACAAAAATTATCTGAACAGTAAAACCCTGTGTATAAAACTGTTCTTTAAACAGTTCCCAAACTTTTCCAAGATTTTTTTCATAAAATATTTCATGATAGACAAACAAATACGTAGCAATTATTATCGCAAATCGAATCAGATAGTTATAAATTTTACGTATTTTTGTTTTTTTCATAATTATTTACAATAATAATTTCCTTTTTTGAAAGCCGAGCGTATCATATTAGGCATTGACCCTGGAACCAATATTATGGGTTACGGTTTAATTAGCTGTAAAGGTAAAAATATTGAATTAATATCCATGGGTATTTTAAAACTTGGTAAATATAGCAATCATCCGTTAAAACTAAAAAAAATTTTTGAAAGAACATTAAATCTTATTAAAGAATACAAGCCTGATGAGCTTGCAATTGAAGCTCCATTTTTTGGTAAAAACATTCAATCAATGTTAAAATTGGGAAGGGCGCAGGGAGTGGCTATGGCAGCAGCACTTTTTAAAGATATTCCGATTTTTGAATATTCGCCGAAAAAAATCAAACAATCCATTACCGGAAAAGGAAATGCTTCAAAAGAGCAGGTAGCGGCAATGCTTGCTAATCTGATTTCAATAAACACCTCCCCTGAATATCTTGATGCTACCGACGCCTTAGCTGCAGCTGTTTGCCATTATTTTCAAAAAAATATTAATTCCGAAGGAAATAAATATTCAGGTTGGAAAAGTTTTATTAATCAAAATCCGGAAAGGATAAAATAAAATAAATTTTTTCAGTTAAATATTTTTTGCAATTTATTTAATCAAGTTAAAAGTATTGAAGGATCAAGGTTTGCTGATTCAATATCCTTGAAATAATTTGCAGTTCCAACCATTAATTCAACAGTAGCATCATCGTTACAAACTATAATTAGCAGCCCATTTTGAAAAAATCTTATGACCTATATTTTCTTTTATCTTAGCCTTACGACTGAAAGGAATCCGCATGGAGCCTCAGCCTTTTAAGAAACTTTCTTCATCCTCTCAATCAGTTCATTTCCAAGATTGGTTTTTTCAATAATATGTTCCTTTATTGCAGAAACAGTACTATTACTTTCAAATTTTCCCCTGACCTGCTCAAAATCAAGTTGTTTATCAGTTTCTTCCCCGTCAATTCCAAACCCTGTTTTAGTGTTAAGAGAAAATTCTTTTTTTGCATCTTCATAAAGCAT
>JAUXFX010000266.1 GCA_030622635.1 Bacteroidota bacterium | reverse complement strand
TTGACCTGATTATTTCAAGTTCGGCAGTAAGGGCTTATGAAACTGCTAAAATAATTGCAAATACAATAAATTACCCTATTGAAAATATTAAAGTTGAACCGAGAATTTATTACGCCGATTTTGAAAACCTGTTTGATCTTCTATATGAAATACCTGATGAAATCAATTCGATTATGATGTTCGGACATAATCCTGCAATCACTCAATTTGCAAATTATTTTATTGATAAGGAAATTGAATACATGCACACTTCGGAAGTTGTTAGTGTTAGTATTAAAACAAACAAATGGAACGAAATAGATTCATCTGAAAGAATAACTAATTTTGTTATTTATCCGAAAATGCTTTGATAATTTCTTTTGTACCTTTGTAGCCAATAATTGCATAAATCATGATTTTATTGGAAGAAGCATATAAGATTATAATGGATTCGGCTTTTGAGCTTAATCATGAAAAAGTTGAACTCGGTAGAGTTTTGAACAGAATACTTGCCGAAGATGTAATATCGGATATAAACATGCCTCCATTCGATAAATCTGCTATGGATGGTTATGCTTGCCGTTTGGAAGATATAAAAAATGAACTTGAAGTAATTGAAATTATCCCTGCCGGAAAACCGCCGCAAAAAAGCATATCCAAAAATTTATGCTCAAAAATTATGACCGGAGCTATGCTTCCTCAAGGAGCTAATTGTGTTATAATGGTAGAATATACTGAAATTACCCCTGATAAAAAAGTTCGTTTTGTAAAAGAAACAACAAATAAAAATATTGCTTATAAATCGGAAGATATAAAAATCGGTGATGTTGTTCTAAGAAAAGGAACTCTGATAAAACCGCAACATATTGCAGTATTGGCATCTGTAGGATGTGTTAATCCTGTAGTATTCAGACAAGCACGTGTTGGAATTATTTCAACAGGTGATGAAATAGTGGAACCAAAATATAAACCCGGCTTATCACAAATCAGGAACAGTAATGCTTGCCAGTTGATTGCACAGGTGGAGAAAATGGGAGCATTCCCCAAATATTTCGGAATAACAAGGGATGATGAACAAGCAAGTTATAAAATTATTGAAAAAGCATTGAACGGGAGTGATATATTGCTTTTAACCGGTGGTGTTTCAATGGGCGATTTTGATTTTATTCCCGAAATATTCGACAGATTAAAAGTGAGGCAGTTATTTCAAAAGCTGGCAGTTAAGCCCGGCAAACCAACAATATTTGGTATTCGTGATAAGAAATTTGTTTTTGGGTTGCCCGGTAATCCTGTATCATCTTTTAATATTTTTGAGTTACTAACTAAGCCGTTTATTTATAAAATGATGGGTTATGATTATAAACCTCTGAACATAAAAATGCCATTGGGTAAAACTTATAAAAGAAAAAAATCAGACAGAAAATCATTTATTCCTGTTAATATAAAAAATGGCTTGGTATTTCCATTGGAATATCATGGCTCGGCTCATATAAATGCACTTTCTGATGCTGATGGTTTAATTGCTGTTCCAATTGGTAAAACGATTTTAAATAAAGGAGATTTAATTGATGTTAGACAGATTTAATCGTAAAATAAACTATCTGCGAATATCCGTCACCGACCGTTGTAATCTCAGATGTAAATACTGTATGCCTGAGAGCGGAATAGAATTATTGAGACACGAAGATATTTTAACGTTCGATGAAATAGTAAATGTTGTTAAAGTAGCTGTAGATTCAGGAATTGATAAAGTAAGAATTACCGGCGGTGAACCTTTGGTTAGAAAAGATATTGTTAAGCTTGTTTCTATGATAGGGGAAATTGATGGGATTAAAGACCTTTCAATGACTACTAATGCTATTTTTTTGGATCAATTTGCAGAAGATTTAAAAAAAGCAGGCTTGCAACGGATAAATATCAGCCTTGATACTATTGATCAGGAAACATATAAATTATTAACACGTGGAGGAAATGTTAACAGGGTTTTTAAAGGTATTGAAGCGGCAAAAAATGCCGGACTGAAACCCATTAAAGTTAATTGTGTAGTCTGGAATTCATCGCAGGAAGAGGATGCTAAAGCAGTTGCAAAATATTGTAAAGAAAATAATTTACAGATTCGTTATATTCATCAAATGAATTTATCAACAGGTGAATTTTCTATTGTTGAAGGAGGTGATGGAGGCAATTGTATCAAATGTAACCGCATACGTTTAACTGCAAATGGAAAGTTAAAACCTTGCCTTTTTAATGATCTTGAATTTGATATTAGAAAATTGGGAATAGAAAAAGCATTAAAATTAGCTGTTGAAAATAAACCGAAATCAGGTACTTATAATCAAACTAACAAATTTTTTAATATTGGCGGATGAAAAAATTAACACATACGGATGACTCTGGCAAAGCAACAATGGTTGATGTCAGTTTTAAAAAAAACCAACTACGTACAGCCGGAGCCGAGGGCTTTATTACATTAAGCAGTAAAACAATAAAACTGATTAAAGAGAATAATATCAAAAAAGGTGATGTCCTGACCATTGCTGAGATAGCCGGCATTCAGGGAGGAAAAAAAAACAGCGAACTTATTCCGTTGTGCCATCCATTGCAAATATCAAAGATTGAT
This sequence comes from Bacteroidota bacterium, assembly GCA_030622635.1. Classification (GTDB taxonomy): domain Bacteria; phylum Bacteroidota; class Bacteroidia; order Bacteroidales; family JADFUO01; genus JADFUO01. Next base: position 349 of record JAUXFX010000266.1, on the reverse strand, counting down.
GTAAAAGCAGAACTTACTGAAAATGGTGTTAAAATTACAAGCGAAGCAAAATGTATCGGGCAAACCGGTATTGAAATGGAAGCACTTACGTCTGTAAGTATAGCATTATTAACAATTTATGATATGTGCAAAGCTGTTGATAAAGGAATGACGATTGGAGAGATTAAATTAATAAAAAAGACCAAAACCGATTTATACTAAATCTTAACAAATATTATTATTAAATTGGGAAATAGGGGGAATAGGGGGAATAATGGAATATTGGAATATTGGAATAATGGAGTGATGGGGTGATGGGGTGATGGGGTGATGGGGTGATGGGGTGATGGGGTGATTGAATGATTGAGTG
>JAUXFX010000062.1 GCA_030622635.1 Bacteroidota bacterium | reverse complement strand
TGTCGAATTGTTCTGTGCTGTTCATGTCCATTTTTTATTAATAATTGAACATATTGCAAATATATGTTCATTTTTTTGAACTTTATATACGTAATGTTCATTTTTTTATTTTTTTTGGACATACTGCCAATATGTGTTCACTTTTTTGAACTTTATATAAAGACCTGAAATAATTACTAAATTTGTTATAATATTCAATATTATGTTTACAGGCTGGAATAAAACAGAAATAAACTGACACTGATCGGGAATGCAAACAGATAAAGAAACAAACAGCACTAAACCATTCAGTTAGTTTATACGAAAATAGTAAAGTTTATGCGTTTCAGTATAAAAAGAGATAATGGGGAAGTAGTTAACGGAATAGCGCCGATAATTATTTCAGCAAGTCGTTCAACTGATATTCCTGCCTTCTATTCAGAATGGTTTATGAACCGCTTAAGGAATTCAGGATATGTAAAATGGGTAAATCCTTTTAATCAAACACCACAATATATTTCCTTTAAGAATACACGCGTAATAATATTCTGGACAAAAAATCCTACACCAATGATACCCTATTTAAAGGAACTCGATGATCTGGGTATAAATTATTATTTTCAGTTTACATTAAATGATTACGATAACGAGAAATTTGAACCGAATGTTCCGAAATTGTGTGATAGAATCAAAATATTTAAACAGCTTTCTGAAGAAATTGGAAAGGAAAAAGTAATATGGCGTTTTGACCCGCTTATATTGACATCAGAACTTACTGTCAGGGAATTATTAAAGAAAATATGGTATTTAGGAAATGAATTAATTGATTATACAAACAAACTGGTTTTTAGTTTTGCTGATATTTCTGTTTACAAAAAAGTTCAAAATAATTTAATCAGAGAACTCCCGGATATATTCAATAAAAGTAATATTCTAAATTCCGAATTTTCAAGAGAGAAAAAAGAAGAATTAGCAGAAGGATTGAGAAAAATACTTATTGAGTGGAAAAAAAGAAATATTAATTTTGAAATAGCAAGTTGTTCTGAAGATATTCACCTGGAAAAATATAATATAAAGCACAACAAATGTATTGATGATGATTTAATGATAAAATTATTCTCCGATGATAAAAAGCTAATGGAATTTTTGGTATATAACCCTAATGAAATCAATCTTTTTGGAATCAGACCAAACCTGAAAGACAAAGGTCAAAGAAAGGATTGTGGTTGCATTTACAGCAAAGATATTGGGGCATACAACACTTGCAGTCATTTATGTGTATATTGTTATGCAAACACTTCAGGTAAAACCGTATCAGCAAACAAATTGATTTAAGATTTTACTGAAAAACCGTTGTCGAATATGTATTGGAATAAGCTGCAAAAAACCCGACAGCACCATTCGAAATATTAGTGCTGATATTTGCCGGAGGTCCGCTGAACAAAGGATTCCTGTATTCAAAAGTTTCATCCATCAGTTCAACAATAAAGTTATAATACTCTTTTGTAATACCTGCCATCATTAGTGTAATTGTATCGCCCGGGTTAACAACCTCGTCAGGATTCTCCTCCATCAGATAATATACAGCCGCTCCATTGGTATAATTACCATTAAAGAAACGATCGTCCCATATTCCTATTTCATCTATCGTGTCTGTAATCAGAACGCCGTTTTTAATAATATTGAATGTATAAAAATCAAGACTTGCAGGTTCCCATGCGTAAATTTTTACCTCCCATGCTTCCCATTTCTCAACGTATTCTACCCTGATGGAATCAATTGGTGCAACCGGTTTGAGCTTGCATGAAGCCGAAAATAATTTAGAATCATTAATCTCTTCCTGCAATTCTATATCCAATGAATATGTTCTGCCGGGTACTCCATAATAATCGAATGGAGTTTCATAATAACCGGGCAAAGTATCGTTTTCTTCAAGGGTGAATGTTTCAAATCCATCGCTAACCGTAACTATGGCATTACTAACAGTCGGAGGAGGAGTGTTGTTATAATAATCCGTTGATTTAGACAATCTGACCCAATGAGTGGTTGTATCGGTTGTTATATAACCCTCAACAACAAGCCGTGTATAAGTAGTTCCCAAATCAATGTCAATTTTTTCGGTACAGCCTGCCATAAGCATTGTACTAAGTAGTAGTATTAATAAGTTTTTTATCATTGTGATGTAGTTTATTATTTATACTCATTATGTGTACAAAGTTTATAGAGGATTTCCCCTATTTCCTTTATTCCCCTTATACCCTATTTCCCTTATTTCCCCTATTTCCTTTATTCACCCCTTATTTCCCTTATACCTTATACCCATTTACCCAATATTTCATTTTAATTAGAACTTAAAATTAAACGTAATAGCAGGCACTATGCCGAACAGATATATCATCTCTGCATAAGTTATATCCGGATTGTCCGGTTCCTGCTTAAAATTGATCACCCAGGGATTTTTCCGTCCATAAGCATTATAAACCGAAAAATTCCATTCGTGATACCATTTTCTTTGGGGCTTCTCTTTACTTCGCAAGGTTACCGACAGGTCGAGCCTGTGATAGTCGGGCATTCTGTAACTGTTCCTTTCGCTAAAAATGGGTATTATTATATTCCCGTATTCAAACCTGCCGGTTGGGAAAGTAACGGCAGAGCCAGTGGAATAAACCCAGGTTGCCCCGATTGTCACCCTTTTGCTTACATCATAATTAAACACAATAGAAACATCATTCGGCTTATCATAAGTTGCCGGATACTTATTTCCATCATTTATTCCGTTTATTTTTCTTTCGGTTTTTGATAAAGTATAGCTAACCCATCCCGAAACCTTTTTCATTTGATAGTTAACCATAAATTCCAGACCATAAGACCATGTTGTCCCGAACCTTAACTCTCCTTCAAACTGCTGGTTCAGCAATAATTCTGCATGATCTTTAAAATCAATGGCATTATTGATGTATTTATAGTAAGCTTCCACTGATGCTTCAATTTTATTTTTCTTAAAATTCCTGAAATAACCAAGAGCAACCTGGTCGGCAATCTGCGGCTTAACATTAGGTGATGATGGAAACCAAATATCGAGTGGAGTGCCTGCAGTGGAATTCCGGGCTAAATGAATATACTGTCTTGTCAGAGCATAACTTGCTTTTACAGATGAAAACTCGTTTAAAATAAAAGTAGCTCCCACTCTCGGTTCCAGCCCGTAATACGGACTGAAAAACACTCCATTACCATAAACAGTGGAATCAACCACATCATAATTCCCGTCAAAGTTGTATATGGTTGCCTTGCCAACATTCTCAAAATAAGAAAACCTTAAACCATATTTCAATATCAACCTTGATCCTATTTTCTGTTCATTGCTTACATAGACTCCCATTTCAAGTGCATTGTTATTCTGAACCTTATACTCGGTAGCAAAAGCTTCCTCTCCAAGACCCTTTGCAGTGCCGGGTATAAAATTGTGATAAATTACACTCGTTCCAAACCTTATTGTGTTGTTTGTATTCAAATAATAATTAAAATCAACCTTGCTGCCATAATCCTTCAAATTGGCTATCCAACTGAATGAATTGGCTTGTCCTTCCGGCACACCCAACTCATAGTCGAATTTGCTGTAAACAAACGTAAAGTTTGAAAACAATTTTTTTGAGAAAAGATGATTCCACCGGGCAGTAAAGGTTTGGTTTCCCCATCCCATCTTAAAATCAGGATTTTTAAAAATATCCTCACCGTAATATGCAGAAATAAAAACCCTGTTGTTTTCATTTATCACATAATTAACTTTAGCATTTAAATCATAGAAATAAAGTCTGTTATCCCTCACATCAGGATTGCCGAATAATTTGAGGAAGATATCAGCGTAGGTTCTTCTTCCTGAAATTATAAAAGAAGCTTTGTCTTTAACTATCGGTCCTTCAAGGGTCAGCCTGCTTGCAATGGTGCCAATTCCGCCTGTTCCTGATATTTTCCTTGAGTTTCCATCCTTCATCCTTACATCAAGTAATGATGACAAGCGACCACCGGAAGATGCGGGAATATCACCTTTATAAAGTTTTACATCCTTTATTGCATCATTATTAAATACCGAAAAGAAACCCATCAGGTGAGAAGCGTTATAAACGGTTGCTTCATCCAATTGTATGAGATTTTGGTCTATGCTTCCGCCTCTTACACTAAATCCCGAGCCGCCTTCTGCAATAGTCTGAACCCCCGGTAATAGCAGAATAGCTTTGATGATATCCACCTCACCCATCAATGCCGGTATTTGCCGGATGGTTTTTACATCCATTTTAATAGTGCTCATCTCGGCTCTTGTGATATTTTCGTTCATGGCTGCTCCTGTTATAACCACTTCTTCAAGCTCCTGCTTTTTAACAGCAAGGTTAACATTATAAGTAATGTTGCTGTTAAACTCAAATGATTTTTCATGCGATTCATAGCCGATATATGAAAATATCAGGGTGTAAGTTCCCTGCTCAAGACTTATTGAATAAAAACCATAAACATTGGAACTGGTACCGGTTTTTAATTCTTTTACAAATATAGTAGCTCCTATTAGATTCTCTCCGGTTTCCTTATCATGTATATATCCGCTGATAGTATATTTGGTTTTTGAATCATCACCATCAGCTTTAACAAACTTTTGAGGTAATATTATAATTAAAGATGTGATTAAAACAATCACAAACATTTTTATAGTCTGTTTCTTAAAATAGCTTCTAACTTTTATCATTTTCTTTATAAAACCGAAAATATTAACGAAGTAAGAAAATTAAAAGTATTTTTGATATAATGAAATACATTTTTATTCCCCAGCACATCAAAATATTATTTAGCCGAAATAATTCCATCCTTTCAGTTTTTTTACGTACTTTTGGATTTCTATTAATGGGTCTACATATCAATACAATAGATGATATTAATCAGTTACTTGATTACTTATACATCAAACGAGGTAAATCCATCCATACGGATTTGCTTCGCTTCATATGACTGTAAGGAATCCGTATGGACGGACAAGTTTTGTACATTTTGATTTGTTTTTTTGGTAGTCATTGTCCCGTTAGGGACTATATATTTATAGAAAATGAAATACACCCATAACAAAGTCCCATAGGGACGTAATATAAAAAGAACATGGCTAATACATATACACAAATGTATATTCAATTTGTATTTGCAGATGAGCGGTATATTTTAAAAGACATTCAATAATATATCGTCCCTAACGGGACTTATACTCTATTGTGATTATTTTTTCTATAAATATTAAGTCCCTAAGACTGTAAGGAATCCGTATGGACGGGACTAAAAAATGCAATAATTTATCCCGTTTTTAGTATAGTCAACTTTAACCCTTCCTTTATCTTATCCACCAAAACCTTTGCCAGCTTATATTCTGATTCAAAAGTCCAACCGGCAATATGAGGAGATAAAATAACTTTGTCTGAATTTATAAGAAATTTAAAGGCTTCCGTAAAATTTTCTTTAATTAGATTTTCGTAAGATAAATCTTCGTATTCAAGCACATCCAAAGCAGCACCTTTAATTTTGCCTGATTGGATATTCTTAACTAAATCCTCTGTTTTCACAATCTTTCCCCGCGAAGTGTTTATTAAATAGATTTCCTTTTTGAACTTATTAATAAAATTGTCATCAACCATATAAGTTGTTTCTTCTGTGAGAGGAACATGAAGACTTAAAATATCTGTCTCTTTAAATATTGTCTCTATATCGGTTTCAGTAACAAACTTATCCGAATAATTAAATTTATATTTATCATAAGCAATAACCTTTGCACCAAAACCACTGATTTTTTCAGCATAAGCACTGCCCATATTTCCATAACCGATAATACCAATTGTTTTATCTTTTATTTCTGTTCCCCTGTTTTTTTCCCTGTTCCATTTTCCTTGCCTCACTTCTTTATCAGCCTTGTTCAGATTATTTAGTAATGATAAAATCATTCCCAAAGCATGTTCTCCTACCGCATCCCTGCTGCCTTCCGGTGAATTGAAACATTTAATTGCTTTTTTTTCAGCAAATTCAACATCAATATTTTCCAAACCTGATCCTACCCTTCCGATAAATTTTAACTGATTGGCTTTTTCAAGAATATGTTTATCCAATTTTATCTTACTCCTGATAATTACTCCAAAATATTCATGAATTATTTTTTCATACTCTTCTTTTTTATATTCCGGAAAATAATCACATTTAAAACCAATATCAGTAAAATCATCCATTAATACAGGATGAACCGAGTCAATAAAAAGGATTTTTTGTTTTTTGGTTTTCATAATTATTGAACACCACAATAAATTGTGGTGCTATTCTTATATTTCAATCAATTTCTATTAATTTCAACAAATCTCATTTCAATCTCATTCAACCAAATAATCATCATCCCAGATTATATCTTTTATTGTTGATTTCAGTTTATCGCCTGCATCCAAAATCATAGCTGCACTATAAGGAAAGGGAATAGTAGTGGTATTAAGCATTAAAAGTGTTTGAGGTGTGCAGGCATCCAAATTTCCATTAAAGATCGCGGAATGATGCTCAAAAACCGAAGTAGCAGAAACAGGGGTTGTATTTATTAGCTGAGAAGTATGATTATTAATATAATCAACACTTCCTGAGATTGTTGCTGTTTTACGCTGATGAACTTCTGTGATAAAACATTCAATTATTTTATACTTTGGTATTTTGATAGCTTTTCCTGTACTGTCTTTAACAATTTTCCCGTCTTTATCATATTTGTATTTCCATCCGTCCTGAATCTTCTTTGATTCGGTAAAATGATTTCTGTCAAGCTGTTCGGGCGAAACATTAATCACTCTTATGTTTACCACAATATTATAGTCGTAATTGCGTCCCTTAACTGCTTTGGAATCATAATTTATAAATGTACGGTCTAAATCCGCTAAGCTTATGCTCATCAGCTCATTTTCAAATGACAGAGGTAATAGTACACCTGATTTATTCTGCATTTTAAACAAAACATAATTCGTTCCCATAACCAATGCCCTTCTTAGTAAAGCATCCACATCTTTATAATCATTATAAAGCTTGCTTACCTTTAATAACTCTTCATAAGCCAGACGGGCACTCTGCCTGTCCTCTTTTTTTAATAACATTTGGGCATGTGCATATAAATAAGCCGCTGCTTTTTTCTTTGCTTCAATTACATCATTATCATAATCTACCGATTTAAATCCAATCTGCGAAAGAACATCCGGAGGAAGTGCTTTAACCAAATCCTGACGGTTTTTAAGCTTGTAATAATGCTGATAAACTTCATACCAAATATCCGGCTGACCGGTTTTTTTTAAATAATTTATCCTGTCAATGTCTTTTTGGTTTGCAACATTATACGACTGTTTCAGATAAATAATATTTTTTTCTTTATCAGGATTGACTGATAGTTTCTTAACCAAAATTTTTACAGCTTTATCATAATTACCATCTTTAATTAAATTTTTCGGTGAGTTGCAACCCCAAATTAAAAGCGGAATAAGTAACAAAATCCGTATTCTTTTCATAATTATTAATTTTAATAATTTTATTCAAAGGTAAATAAAAAATATTAATTTCGTTGCCTTGGATAAAATATATGTGGACACATTTGGTTAGGATAATATTGAGAAATCGTCTGGGTAATTTAATCATCATTGCCCTGATAACTGCATTTATGGCATACAAAAGCTTTGATGTGCAATTATCCTACGAAATGGCTAAAATGCTTCCTGATAGTGATTCAACAAGCATAGAATATAAAAATTTCAGGGAAAAGTTTGGTGAAGACGGCAGTGTGCTTTTTGTTGGAATCCAGGATGATAAGTTATTTAATCTTGATGAATTTAATGACTGGTACGACCTCACTAACCGTATCAAAGACATTGACGGTGTTGAAGAAGTTATATCGGTTGCTAAAATATATTCCCTTACAAAAAATGATAGTCTGAAAAAATTTGATCTAAACCCGATTATCACAGAAAAACCTAAAACCCAAAAAGAATTAGACAGTCTTAAAAACTTAATTTATTCACTTCAATTCTACGACGGATTACTTTTTAATAAAAAATCCAACGTAACCCTGATGGCAATAACACTGGATAAAGACAAGCTGAATACCAAAAGCAGGGTTAAGTTAATTTACGATATAAAAAATACTGTTGATGAATTTGGCAAAAAATACAATATTGATGTTCATTATTCGGGCTTACCATACATCAGAACAATAACTTCAAAAAAGGTTGAAGACGAACTAAAGTTCTTTGTTTACATGGCTTTACTGATAGCTTCAATAATACTGTTCATTTTTTTCAGGTCGTTCAAAGCTGTTCTGTTTACAATGATAATTGTCGGGATAAGTGTGATTTGGGTGTTAGGAACAATATCGCTCTTAGGTTATAAAATAACAATTTTAACCGGTATATTGCCTCCTCTGCTTATTGTGATTGTTGTTGAAAACTGCATCTTCCTTTTAAACAAATATCATAATGAATATAAAAGTCATGGCAACAAGGTTAAAGCATTATCAAGAGTAGTACAACGGATCGGAAATGCAAATCTTTTAACAAATGCCACTACTGCTGCCGGTTTTGCCGCTTTTATTGTTACCGGAAATAAAATTCTTGTTGAGTTTGGTATTGTTGCTTCAATAAATATTTTAATCGCCTTTATTCTTACTTTATTTCTAATTCCAATATTTTTCAGTTATTTACCACCACCCAAAAAGCGACATATTAAACATCTTGAAAAAAGTATTGTCGGGAAAATTATTGAAAGAGTTGTTTATATCGTTCAAAATTACAGAACCATAATCTACATAATCGCTGCAATAGTTATAACCACAGGAATAATCGGAATTACAAGATTAAAAACCACAGGAAATATTGTTGATGACATCCCTCATAAAGACCCACTGTATGTTGATCTTATGTTTTTAGAGAAACATTTTAAAGGTGTGATGCCCCTTGAGATCACAATTGATACAAAGAAAAAAAGGGGAGTTATGAAGCTTTCAACTATTAAAAAAATTGATAAACTTCAGGAAGTTTTGGCTTCTTATCCCGAACTTTCAAAACCATTATCTATTGCCGAAGTTATAAAATTCTCAAAACAAGCATTTTATAACGGCAACGAAAAAATGTATAGTTTACCTAATAATCAGGAAAAAAATTTTATTTTATCGTATATTCCAAAACTTGAATCCAGGAAAAAAACTATCTTAAATTCATTTATAGATACTAATCTTCAGGTTACCAGAATAAGTGTTCAGATGGCAAATATCGGCACAAAAGATATTCAACGGATTAAAGATGAGCTAAAGCCAAAAATTGATTCAATATTTCCTCCGTCAAGATTCAATGTAATAATCACAGGAACAAGTGTAGTGTTTTTAAAAGGATCAAATTATCTTGTTAAAAACCTCATGACAAGCCTTTTATTAGCACTAATTGTAATTTCTTTACTAATGGCATTGCTTTTCACCTCTGCCAGGATGATAGGAATTTCGTTAATCCCGAACTTAATACCACAGATAATGACAGCTGGAATGATGGGCTTTTTGGCTATTTCAATAAAGCCCTCAACAATTCTTATTTTCAGCATTGCTCTTGGTATTTCTGTTGATAATGCGATCCATTTTTTATCAAGATACCGCCTACAATTAAAACTCAATAACTGGAATATTAAAGAATCGGCGATTGCAGCTTTGCGCGAAACAGGCTATAGCATGATATATTCATCTGTTGTTCTGTTTTTCGGATTTGGAATTTTCACATTATCATCTTTTGGAGGTACAGAAGCAATGGGTTATTTAATCGCATTTACTTTATTGATTGCCCTGCTTTCTAATTTGTTTATTCTTCCATCATTAATATTAACTTTGGATAAACGAATAACAACGAGAAGATTTAAAGAACCATTACTGGAAATTTTTGATGAAGAAGAAGACATTGAATTGGATAATCTGGAAATTGAACAAATTGATACAAGGGGCTCTGCCTGATGACTTGTATCAATTGTAAAATAAATCATAAAATATAAAAACAAACAAACAATTATGAAAGGAATTATTTTAGCCGGGGGTTCCGGCACAAGGTTACATCCTTTGACTCTTGCAGTCAGCAAGCAGTTAATGCCAATTTACGATAAACCAATGATTTATTATCCGCTTTCGGTTTTAATGATGGCAGATATATCAGAAATTCTGATTATTTCAACTCCTCATGATCTTCCCAACTTTGAAAAACTTCTTGGTGACGGAAAACAGCTCGGATGTAATTTTAGTTATGCTGTTCAGGAAATTCCGAACGGACTGTCACAGGCTTTTGTTATTGGTGAAAAATTTATCGGAAAAAATAAAGTAGCTTTAATTCTCGGAGATAATATTTTTTACGGAACAGGATTTCAAGAGATATTAATGGAAAATAATGACCCTGACGGAGGTGTGGTTTTTGCATATCACGTTTCCGATCCGGAAAGATATGGTGTTGTTGAATTTGATGAAAACAATAATGCTGTTTCAATTGAAGAAAAACCAAAACAACCGAAATCTAATTTTGCAGTACCGGGATTATATTTTTATGATAATTCAGTTGTTGAAGTGGCAAAAAATATTAAGCCAAGTGCAAGGGGAGAATACGAAATCACGGATGTAAACAAGCATTATTTAAATGAGGGAAAATTAAAAGTCGGTGTTTTAAGTCGTGGTACAGCATGGCTTGATACCGGAACTTTTAGTTCTCTTCTTCAGGCCTCAGAATATGTTGAAGTTATTGAACACAGGCAGGGATTAAAAATCGGTTGTATTGAAGAAATTGCTTACAGGAAAAATTATATAAACAAAGAACAATTAGAGAAAATTGCTCAATCTTTGATAAAAAGTGGTTATGGTGAATATTTATTAGGGTTGATTGATCACTAATGGCCTTTTAAGATACTAATTACTTATTTACCGATGCATTCTATTGAAATTTTACAGGAAAAAATAAAAAAGACGCTTAAATCCGAAAAATTTGATTTTAAGCCCTCAGAATTATATGAGCCCATCTCATATACATTATCATTAGGAGGAAAGAGATTGCGTCCTGTATTAACTCTGATGGCTTGCGATTTTTTCGGTGGCAAAATCGAAAATGCAATTTATCCCGCATTAGGAATTGAAATATTCCATAATTTTACTTTGCTTCATGATGATATCATGGATGAAGCTCCAATCAGAAGAGGTAAAAAAACCGTTTACAAAAAATGGGACTCAAATATTGCCATCCTTTCAGGTGATGTTATGTTTGCCCTGGCAAATAAATATATTACAAAAGTAGATAAAAAATTCCTTCCTGAAGTTTTATCGGTTTTTAATCAAACTGCAATTCAGGTTTGCGAAGGTCAGCAATATGATATGAATTTTGAAACCGCCCAAAATGTTACTATTCAGGATTATTTAAAAATGATACGGCTAAAAACCGCAGTTTTGTTGGGAGCAAGTTTAAAGATCGGAGCAATAATTGCAGAAGCCGAAAATTTTGAAAAAGAAGAAATTTATAACTTTGGGGTAAACATCGGACTGGCATTTCAGTTGAAAGATGATTTGTTGGATGTTTTTGGAAATGAACAAAAATTCGGGAAAAAAACCGGTAATGATATCATCACAAATAAAAAAACTTATCTTTATCTAAAAGCATTCGAACTTGCAAAAAACGAAACCCTGCAATTATTGAGAAAATATTTCGGTTATACGCAAGTGGAAAATAACAAGAAAATAAAAGTTATAAAAGAAATTTACGAACAGCTAAAAGTTAAAGAATACACTGAAAATAAAATTGAACATTTTTACAGCGAAGCATTAATGAATTTAGAAACCATCAATATAAAAAATGAAAGAAAAGCAGTATTAAAAGCATTTGCTGAAAAATTAATGGTAAGAGATTATTGATTTTGACGCTGATAAACGCAGATTATTTATGATTAAAAAAATATATAAAGAAACTAATTCCGAACTCATATTTATTTTAATATTATAATACTTTAAGATATACTGAATTACACAGAAATGAACCGATAAAATATTCAAAGAACCTTGAATTTTTGACTCCCCGAGCAGCGCCTCATCTCTATTGCAAATCAATATCTTTTTTATCTATATTTTAAAACCTCGTAGTTCTTGGTACATATTCCCATTATTTATCAGCGTTCATCTGCGTAAATCTGCGTCATTTAACTTATTAGTTCCATTTTCTTCAGCCCTTCCAACTCTAACTGTAGTTCTTCCCAATATTTCATTTGATTTTCCAATCTAATCTTCAGATTTTCATATTCTTTGTATAATTTATCTGATGATAAAATAACTTTATATTTTTCAGGGTTGATTAGGATTTTATCTTTTTCGCTGATTTTATTTTCCAGTTCTTCAATTTCTGTCTCACAATTTTTTATCTGTTTTGTGATTTTCCGGAAATCCCTTTCAAATAGTTTTTTCTTTTCCCATTTAATTTTGCTTTCGGATTTTTTCTCTTGTGTTTCAGTTTGAAACTTTTTTTTATTATCAACTTCAAGTTCTTTTAGCGATTGCATTTTACGGGAATACAGGAAGTCGTAAATATCACCATGATATTCTTTTATCTTTTTATTTTTAAATTCAAAAACTTTATTTGTTAAGCCCTGCAAAAAATCCCTGTCGTGTGAAACAATTATTAAAGTGCCTTTATAATGCAACAATGCATTTTTTAAAATATCTTTTGATTGCATGTCAAGGTGATTGGTCGGCTCATCAAGCACAAGCAGGTTAACCGGAGTTAACAATAATTTCGCAAGCGACAGTCTTGATTTTTCCCCGCCTGAAAGCACTTTAACTTTTTTATCAATTGTTTCGCCACTGAAAAGAAAACTCCCGAGAATAGTTCTGATCCTGGAGCGAATATCTCCAACTGCAACTTCATCAATAGTTTCAAAAACGGTTTTTTCAGTGTCAAGCATTTCCGACTGATTTTGTGCATAATAACCGATTGAAACATTATATCCCGTTTTTAATATTCCTTTGTAATCCAAATCACCGACAATAATTTTTGCCAATGTGGTTTTTCCTTCACCGTTTTTTCCAACAAATGCTATGCTATCACCTTTAACTGCCAAAAAATCTATATTATGCAAAACAGTATTTGTATCATATTTTTTTGATAACGACTTCGTTTCAACCACAACTTTACCTGAATTCGGGGCAGGCGGAAATTTAAAATGAATTGCAGAATTATCCATATCATCAATCTCCACAATATCAATTTTATTCAGCATTCTAATCCTTGATTGCACCTGCCGTGCTTTAGTAGATTTATATCTGAACCTCTCAATAAATCTTTCAATTTGTTTTATCTGATTCTGTTGGTTATTATATGCAGCAGTTTGCTGTCCAATTCGTTCCTCACGAAGTAAAACATAATCAGAATAACTAACTTTATAATCATAGATTTTTCCTAAAGAAATTTCTATTGTTCGTTTGGTAATATTATCTAAAAAAGCCCTGTCGTGCGAAACCAAAATAACGGCCCCGAAATAGTTGATTAAAAAGTCTTCAAGCCATTGTATTGACTCAATATCCAGATGATTTGTCGGCTCATCAAGCAATAATACATTTGGTTTTTTTAATAAAATCTTTGCAAGTTCAACCCTCATCTGCCAACCGTTACTGAATTCACTCATTGGGCGTATAAAATCATTTCTCGTAAAACCCAGTCCTGTTAAAATTTTTTCTGTATCTGCCTCAACTGTTTGTCCGCCGGCTAATTGAAATTTTTCATTTGCTTCGGTGAGTTTATGAATGATATTTAAATATCTTTTTGATTCATAATCATCCCGTTCTGAAATTTCCAAAGAATATTCTTCAATTTTATTTTTAAGTTCCTGAATATCTGAGAAAGCTGTTACAGCTTCATCATATATTGATTTTTTACTGTTGATATTCATTTCCTGCGGCAAATATCCAACAGTGGTATTTACAGGAATAATAACTTCACCCGAATGAGGTTCCTGAAGATTTGCTATGATCTTCAGCAATGTGGTTTTTCCTGCTCCGTTCTTTCCAACCAAACCAATTCTATCTTTATCATTGATAATGAACGAAACATTATCAAATAACTTATTTCCTGTGAATTGAATTGATAAATTATTTGCCGAAATCATTATTAAATTTTTGTTTTGCAAAGATAAAAGAAAACGTACTAAAGTCCTAAGGATAGGGATGAAACTCTAAACACTGTCTAAGTTAATGAAGATGTGTTGATACTCATCCGATGACTCAAATAATATGATTGAGCTTTAAAAAACTTATTTTCTTAAATTTTTATCTATTCAAAGTTTTTTATTCTAAAAACGGAATAAATTACTGCATTTTTTAGTCCCGTTAGGGACGATATATTATTGAATGTCTTTTAAAATATACCGCTCATCATAATCAACATTAAATTTGTTTAACAATTCAAGATATTCCTCTCTGAATGTCTTCTTTTTATATTACGTCCCTACGGGACTTTGTTATGGGTGTATTTCATTTTCTATAAATATTAAGTCCCTAACGGGACAATGACTACCAAAAAAACAAATCAAAATGTACAAAACTTGTCCGTATGGATAACAAAATACAAATAAATTACAATGACCAAAAATACAAATTCAAAACCAAAAATTTGCAGAAAGGAATCAAAAGAAAGTACATATTTTATAAGATTAATTAAAGAGACTAACCCAAAAGAATATGAGGCTGAAGCAACAACTCTTTTCAACGAAGCTAATGAATTGAAAAAAATATTTTCATCTATCATAGAAAAGTCAAAATAATTGTTTTGGTCATTGGAATTTTAATAATTGAGATTTAT
>JAUXFX010000012.1 GCA_030622635.1 Bacteroidota bacterium | reverse complement strand
TTTCAATGATCTTTTTGTTCGGTGGGTTAGGGCTGGTCATTAATTATTTTATTGAAAAACAGAGCATGAAAAAAGAATAATTGCAATTTGTTCTTTATATTGATTTTATGGCTTTCCTGAAAAATTATTAAACTTCCGGGAAAGCCTTTTTTTATTTCATTAATGAAAATTCTTCAATAACGTTATAAATTGGTCCTTCGCGTTTCAAAATACTTTCTAAAAGATATATTTTATCAACTTTTATTTTTTGAATTTTTATGGTTTTGTTTTTGTCAATAATTTGCTGGAATAATTTTTTGTCATTAAGAAATCTTATTCGTGCAACTGTGAGATGAGGAACAAAATTTTGCCTGTCGGAAATATAGCCGATATGAATTAGATTTTCATTAACCGAATTTGAAAGTTTTATTAATTGTTCGTTGTTTTTAATTCCAAACCAGATTACTTTAGGCTTATATGAACTGCCGAATATTCCAACATTTTCAAGTTCCGGATTAAAGCTTTTAAAATCTTGAGTAGCTTTATTAAAGACATTTATTATGGAATTAATTTGGGTTTCTTCAGTTTCCCCGAAAAATTTAAGAGTTATATGAATATTTTCGGGTTCAACCCATTTAATTTTTTCATGTTTTAAACCGGATTTTAAGCGGTAATACAATTTCAGGAAATTTTCATCGGGAAAAATTTTAATGGCTGCAAATATTCTTTTCATATAATTATGAGATCATTTTCAGTATATTAATTTCATAGTCTTTTAAAAACCTCCATTTTCCTCTTGGAGTATCTTTTTTTGTAAGTCCGGCAAAAGTCACCCTGTCCAAGCGAACAACTTTGTAATTAAGACTTTCAAAAATTCTTCTTACTATTCGATTTCTACCAGAGTGGATTTCAATACCGATTTGTGTTTTATCAGTACCATCTTCTATGTATGCAATTTTATCAACTTTTATTAATCCGTCTTCCAATTCAATACCTGTTGCAACAGTTTTTATATCTGTTGTTGATAAGGGTTTATTCAGAACAACATGGTATATTTTTTTTATTTCGTGTTTTGGGTGTGTTAGTGTTTTAGCAAGCTTGCCGTCGTTTGTAAATAGTAGCACGCCGGTTGTATTTCTGTCAAGTCTTCCGACAGGGAAGATGCGTTCTTTACATGCTTTTTCTACGAGAATCATAACTGTTTTTCGTTCGTATGGATCATCGGTTGTTGTAATGTATCCTTTTGGTTTGTTTAATAAAATATAAACCGGTTTTTCTGTTGACAAAGTTTCGCCTCCATACTGAACTTTATCTGTAGGTGAGATTTTGGTTCCGAGTTCGGTTATGATTTTTCCATTAACACTTATTGCGCCGATTTGTATCAGCTTATCAGCTTCACGCCGGGAGCAAATACCGGAATTTGCAATAAATTTATTTAAACGGATTAAACTATCGTTTTTGTCAATATTATTTTTTATTTTACCTGTTAATTGACTTTTTCCTTTTGATCTTCTTCCCCTGATGTCAGAGTTCCCTGTTTCATCTCTGAATTTTCTTTTTTTTGATGATTTTTCGTCTTTATCATAAAGCTTTTCGTGCTTTTTTTTCTTAATAAATTTTGAGAAATCACCGTGTCTTTTCCTTTTATTTTCTTTACTTTGTTCTTTCATAAAATAAATATTTGATTGCAAAATTAATAAAATAAATAATTTCAGAATTTTTATTATTAATTACAAAAGTGTATATTTACAAAAATATTTTAAATAATTTATTATGAGAGTATGTTATATTTCAACCTATCCGCCGACAGAATGTGGTATAGCTACATATACCCAATATTTGTCGGATGCAATAAAAGAATGCGAAAAAGAAGTACTTGTTGTTAGTCAGGAAGGAGCTGAAGGGCATAATGTTTTTCCAACATATACTCCTCTGGATAATGATATTTCAATAAAACTTTTTCACATGGCTTCAAAACTCACCCCTGATGTTATTAATATCCAGCATGAATATGGTTTGTTCGGTTCGGAAAGCGGGATACAAATAACTGATTTTATTTTAAGATGTAAAATTGCTGATATGCCTGTTGTTACTACTTTGCATACGGTTTATGAGGATCTTACAAGAACACAGAATATACTTCTTGAGTGTATTACGAGGAATAGCTCGGCAATAATTGTTCATGAAAATTATCAGAAAGAAACTCTTTCAAGATATTTTCCCGAAAGAAAAGATAAATTTTATGTAGTGCCTCATGGTGTAAGGGATTGTAAACGGCATCCTCATGCAAAAAAATTATTAGGTCTTGAAGGAAAAAAAGTTATTTTGCTTGCAGGATATTTCAGACCTACAAAAGGCTTTCATAGAATCGTTGAAATTTTTCCAAGGATTGCTGAAAAGATGGATGATGTTGTATTATTAGTTGCAGGGAAAATGAGAGGACTGGAATATTTTGAATATCAGAAATATTTCTTTGATTTAATTAATCATTCGCCTGTAATGGATAAAATACAGGTATTAAGAGGGCAGTTTCCACAACATACATTTGATATTATTTTGAGTGCTGCTGATGTAATGCCTATGCCTTATGAAGTCGGTGCTCAAAGTGGAATTCTTGCCCAGGCTTCGGCTTTCCATATTCCTGTTGTAACTTCAGATTTATTGAGCTTCAAGATTTGGAATGAAGAAATAAAAGGAGGGCTTACTGCATATAATGATGATGATTATGTTGAGAATATCTTAAAAATTCTTTCGGATAATAAATTTGCTAAAACATTAGAAAATAATATCATAAAAAATACCAAAAACCGTAAATGGCACGAAATAGCAAAACAACACCTGTTGATCTACGAAAAAGTTATTAAAGTTCCTTATGGAAGAGGTAAGTATTTTTATATTCCTGAAGATCAGTAAAGAACGTGGTGTTATAAAAAGCTTTTCAGCTCAGCGTAAATTCTAAAAATTTTAAATGATTTTATTTTTGATGGAGATGATGAATGGGAAGATGAAACAATATATGATCCTAAAAACGGGAAAACATATAGCTGTTATATGAAATTTGTTGATGAAAATAATTTGAATAAATTAAAGATCAGGGGATATATCGGCATTTCATGGATTGGGCGGACAACATACTGGACAAGGGTTGTAGAATGATGTTAGTTAGTGTCAGTCCATAAAGTCCGAAAGTTTAAATAAAAAACTCTCCCAAAAGGAGAGTTTTTTCGTATAAACTTATTCTTTAAAGTCCGAAAACTTCAGAACAAATTTCCGTTGGGAATTCAATGTTATATTGAACATACGTGCTATATTCAACAAGGAATTCATGTTCGTGCCATTCACCATCAGCATAAACACCGATAATATAAGTTTCACCGAGTTCAACGCCGCACATTTCACCATAGCCATTAATTACTTCAAACCACCTGAAGCACCAATCATCCGATTTTCTTACCCAATAGCTAAGAGTCGGACGGATTATAATTTCAGGATGGCTTGCACAAAACCCTGTAATTTCCACATCTACGGTTGTTCCCATTGATTCTGCATAAAAATAAACGTATAATACATCAGGAGCACAAAGATTGTAGTAGTAATAAAAATCCGTTTCCGTATAAACACCATAGCATTGGCTTGAATAGTAAGTATTAACAGGGAAATTTGCAGGAGCATTCCAGAATACTACAGGTACACCATGGCAAGCATGGAACCATGATCTCATTAATAATGTATTGTTGTATGGGTTACGAGCATCGGCTTGCCACCAGTAACAATCGCAATAATATTCATCACTTTCAAAAATTACATGCAAACCTTCGTAGCACCACCATTCCCACCACCACCAGTCCCAGTTCCACCAGGTAAGGTGCCATAGCTCGCTTGTAACTTCATAAGTTCCTTTATTTGTTAATATAATTGTATCAACGGTTTCATAAGCCCATTCTCCGGTTCCTTCATTGTAGCTCCACAAAGGTATTGTATCACCATCAGCTATGCCTGTTTGGGAGTCTGAATTATAAGTTTCTTCAGGCACTACTGCGGTTAATTCCAAGGGATTAACTTCAACGATTGCAGCTTCATCTCCGTCACCGTCAAAAATATCAAGTGACACAAAACCTGCTGAGAAGAAAAATACATTTTGTTCAGAACCATCCGGCATAGTGGCATAAGCACTAAGACCACCGGGAAATGCTAATAAGGATTCATCTTCCATATTACTGAAATGTATAAGTGTAATTTCCAATTGTCCGGCTAAAGGTTCTCCTTCTGCGGTTTTTAATATTGTTCCTGCAGGGATGAACAATCTTGCATCACCTCCAGGGGTTGAAATATTTATATTATCGGTAACCTTGCCATCCGTGTCGGTTGTGCCACTATAATCAACAATTTTTGTTACGCCATTCGGAAGGTTGTTGAAATCAACCATATAAATTTCATACATAAATTTTCCTTCGTTTATAATTGTTATATTCTTACTTGTGCTAATGTATCCGTTCAAATGTGTAACAACTGAAAATGTAACGGGATTCTCTTTTGTGGGAACAACGCCAGGATCTAAAGCAAGACTAAGAAAACCCTTAACACTTGAATAACTGGATTTCTGCAAACCGATATTATCAATCACATCATCTGCATTTGGGCCGGATATAGTAACCTGAACTACTTTGTCATCTTCCCAGCCAATTAATTCACCGGTTTTCGCATCAATAAGCTGTATGGAAAAGGTTGTTTTAATTGGATCAAAGTTTATAATAAGTTTAACTCCGTCTGTGGGATCTGTTGCTTTTTTACAAGATGGAGTAAATAAAACCATGGCTATCAATAAGCCAGTTGTTAGTCTGATAAAAAATAATGTTTTTAGTTTCATAATTTATTAGTTTTAAATTGTTATTATAATATTTTAAAAGATAATTGAAAAGTTATTATAGGATATAAGTTAAAATCACTCATATTGGTATCAATTGTTTTTTCTTGTTCTTTGGAAGCAGTTGGTGTTATCATGCCTGTTGCGGTCATATCAGTACTTGGTGAACCCCAATAAATGGCACCGATTTCAAAATTGAATGAAACAACTTTGCTGTCGGAAATTGGTTTTCCAAAACCAATACCGAGGTAAGGACAAATTTTGTTTGGGGTTATTACAATTTCAATGTTACCTATTTCATCAGGATTTATATGTAGTTTACCGACATAATATGATTTTGTCGGAGTTCCTTTGATTATTTCCTCTGAAAAATTGTAATAAATGCCGGCTGTCAAATGTATTTTTTTTGCAAAGAACCAATCACCCAAAAGAGTAATAGCGCCCAATTTAAATTTTGACTCTCCGTCAACATCTAAATCTCCGTAAGTTGTTTTATGTTTTAAGCCGAAATAATTTCCACCGGCTCTGATACAAAATGAAGGGCTTAATGATTTAACCAGTTCAATGCCGGGGCCAAATGTACCAAGTTTTATCCCGATCGCCCATCCCGGTGAAAATTCCGGTGAAAATTCCGGAACGTTTGTAACTTCTACTTCACCTTCCTGAGAATAAAGAGAATAAGGTAAAGAAATCAAGCTGATAAATAAACTTAATAAGATAATTTTAATTGTTTTTTTGTTTTTCATAACATTAAAAATTTAGTTAATATTACATTATTACGAATATATAGTTTAATGTATGTGTTTTGAGCGTTTACAAAATTAATAAAAAATGTTACTGTTCAGCAATTAACACGATAAAGATAATAAGAAAATGGTTTTTGCAATTTATATGAAATATTTATTTCACAACTACCATTTTCTTTGTATCTGATAATTTTCCATTTATCAGTAATGAATAGTAGTAAATGCCTGCGGGTAAATCATTTACGTTCAGATCAATTATATGCAATCCTTTTTCCTTAACAGCTTCGTTTATTGCCTTTACTTCTATGCCAATATGATTAAACACTTTTATATGTATCAATCCCGATTCAAAAAGCTTGTAATAAATAGTTGTAGTATTTGAAAAAGGATTGGGTATGTTTTGTGATAATTCTCCTGCTTTCAGGGTTTTGAGGCTGTTTTCCAATGCCTGATTTTTCTTATCTACAGGCAATAGAGACAGTAGATAATCTCGTTTTTCCCTGAATTCTTTCATTGATTTTGGTATGTGTTCAAGCATTTTTCCTGTATAACCGGCTTTATTTCCACTATTATTCATCAGAAAATAAGTATAACCCAAATCAATTATTGCAAATATGCTATCTTCTGTGCTTTCCGGATTTTGAATTACATCTTCGTACCAATAGATTGCCGTTTGCCAGTTTTCGAGTTTCACATCGCATTTATTGGCCAGGAAATAACCGAGTTTAGCTAATGATGAATCTGCCTGAATGCTATCATTTGTTCTGTAGTATTGCATTAAGCTGTCATAATTATTCGAAACAAATTTCTCTAAAGCAAAAAGGTCTTTCATCGATGCATGTGAATAATGGGATTCCGGATATTGGTTTATCAATAATTGAAAACTGTCCTTGGACTGGGCATAAAACTCCGTTTCAAACAGGTCTTTAGCATTTGTATATATTGCTTCATCCGAACCCGGGACGGATGTATCTTTCCCCCCCGAAGGGCACCACACAGGCAAATAGTTATATCCATCAACGGGATAAAAGTCCTCGGCAGGATCAAAATTGTTTCCCTAGCAATTATACCTCACATCCCTATACATATAATTCCGATGATAGTGATAAACCATCGGGTCATTTGGATTGCCGGTATTGTCTTCATCAATAATCACGTTGTTCCTGAAATACCAAGGGAAACTATACTGTGAAGCATATACCTCGTAACTATCGTTGTCTGTTATCTGTTGGGTCTCGGCATAAGTTGTAGCGCCGGGGTTTCCATATAGTGCAATATTGCTATTATCAAACAACCTAACCCCATATTTGTTGTTATGGATATAATTACCGCCAATTGATGCCGTTGAGGTGTAAATACACAGGCCTGAGTAATAGCTGTTATATATTTCATTCTCGCAAATATTTTGGTTTCCCGAGATTCCATTTCCTGCATTAATTATTTGTATCCCATTATAAAATCCATTAATATTGTTGTTAGTAATAAAAAACTTATCGTACCACCATAAATCGATACCGACTTTTGAGTTTGAGGGTTCATCATTAAAGAAATTACAATTGTTGACTGTCGCAGTAAATGGAATAAAAATCCATCGATTTGCAAGATAAAGCCAGGTACGGTCGAAGGTAGTATTGGTAACTGTTACATTGCCGCGATATGAATTTGCCGCATAACAATCATTAAAAGTTGAATAGGAAATATTAAGGCTGCTACAATAGCTGTTTAATTTGCATTTTTCAAAAGTAGTATTGTTAAAAACTGCCTGCATCTCATTGTTGATCAAATATAAATCCCAGTATGGGCCGGTGGATGTGAAAGAAACATTTTGGCCAACTTCTAACACACCGTTCACTTCAATCTGATTGTTGGAATTTGTTCCGGTTATTGTCAAGTTATCTTCCAATATCATGGAAGCATCGGATAAAACATTGATTTGGGCATTTTCATTGCCTAGGTAAAGGTTTGTGCCGTTTTCAAATGTGATAGTTACAGTTGGATCAATTTCCAGGTTGCCGCCTATGAGATAATTTCTGCTTTCAACAGTTTGTGTATTCTCAACAGTGCCTGCCAACCCATATAAAGTGGTTAGGTTTTCACAACCCATTTCATTTTCGTTCACCGGTTCTTCATAACATTCCCAGCAAGCAGGATCAGGATGATGATAACCATTTGGCGACCAGGCATCCATATCGTCTGCATATAGAAATGCTTCTTCCATTTGTACAAAGCCGTCATTGTTTTCATCTGGATTGTAATCGTCATCATGATCGTCAAAAGGATATAGTTCATCGAATGGAAAGGAACCTGTTGCATATATACTTGGCACCCAAGGTTCATCGTCTACTGGATAAAATCCCCTTACTGCAGCAGTCCAATAATAAGTAAATTCCGTATATCTGTCGCCTGTAAGATAATGCTCCGAAGTTGAATAAAAATCTATTGTAGTAGATGTGTGCACTATCCTGTTTTCACACGCAACATCATAATAGTTATAGTCGGTTAGTTCGTACGCGAAATTGCCTGACTTACAAGGTTGGAACAAAAAAATCATTTGGGCACAATTCATCTCATCAACACTTTCAGCAAGTTCAGAGTCGTACAGGGACTCATAGGGTTGGCCCGGCTGCTTACATTCAATTGTTGAATGACCATTTTTATTCAGGCCATGCCCGTCAACGTAAATAAATAATTGGTCAGAAGGTCCCAGTTCATAAAGATCAGGGTCAGTATCAATTTCTCCAGATAAGTTTTTAAATGTTTCCAGGATACGTGATTTTGAAGCGGAGTAGTCAAAGTGATTTTCATCATCAGGTTCATTCAAATCATTGCCATTTCTGGGACTTGTACCATCATAATAATGTACATAAATATTATCATCAGAATATCCGTAAACTTGGATAAGTGTATTATAGACTACTGAAACATCGTTCCAAAAGCGGTTTGGCATGTTGCCGGGATATTGTTCTGCGTCTTGAGTTACAATTAATACTGCATATAGGTTATTGTTGGTTGTTGCATAATCCGGGGTGTTTTGGTTAGGTGGCATGGTAACAGGAGGGTAGTAATAAATCTGCGAAACAACTTCGTATTCACTGCAGTCGGCATCCCTAAAACATGCCGGATATTGATTTTGGTCTACAATTTGGTATGCGCCTGTTAAACTATCCAAAAATATATAACGGCATGGATGAGCCCAGCCTACTATGGGATGGTCGTCAACAAAAAACACCCAGTTATAGGCATACGGGCATAGTAGTATTGTATCGTAGTTTAACATAATACTATCCTGATTGCTTTTTAAAGTTAAACCGGCATATACATTAATATTTCCCGTGTCGGCAACAACAATTTCATTCAATACTTTTTGTATGGCCTATTGTCTGGAAAATTGTGAAAATGACTTGTTTGATAGCATTACAAATGCCATCATAACAATTACTAAAGTTAATTTTTTCATGATCGTTTTTTTAAGTTATTATTAATATTTCAATACTTTAACGGGTTGCTTTATTGCACCGTTTATTTTTAATGTGGCAATGTATAAACCGGGTTTACAATATTGCCCGTTGTTGTTTTTCCCGTCCCAAATCATTTTAAGGGTTTTCCGTGGACTGTTATGCCGGCCGGTTTTCATTTGGTCAGGGGTTAAATCTTTAATTAATTTACCCCCAATATTGTAAATTGAAAGCATTACATGTGCATTTTCTTCAACGCTGCATTCAAAATTAATTTCGTTTATAAAAGGGTTGGGATAACAGTTCAAACCTTCTTTGTTGTGTGATTGGAGCTTATCTGTAGCGGTGAGCGGGTTGTCAACAAAATTGCCCTGCCCATCGTTAAACAAAATTTCAAGTATGCTTGGAGCTATAGTGGTGTCAAAAACTTGTCTTGTAATTATAATATCCACATATGAGTTGCCGTCCATATCAGCACAGTAAGTATTTCTCCTTGCTTCGCCATAATTGGTTATATCAATAGTCTGGGGCTCGCCAAACTGAAAATCACCCTGATTATAATACAACAAATACCCCCCATTGTGGTAATGTGTTGAAAACAAGAAATCGGTCAGGCTGTCGTTATTAAAATCTTTAAGAAAAAATCCTGTACAGCCTTCATTAATATTAAAATTGTTTACCGTATCAAAAACTTTATTGCCGAGGTTTTCGTACAAGTGAACAAAGCTAATAACAGAAATTGTAGAAATAGTAACAATATCATTATCGCCATCATTGTCCATATCAGCAATTTTAACATAAGATGCATTGTATTGCAAGGGTTGCATTTCAAAACCGGTTTCGGTGCTGAAATATATTTCGCTACATACGCCTGCTATTATAACATCATCAAGTCCGTCATCATTCAGGTCACCACAGGCAATATCTTGTGGGTGATAATCCACATCGTAATATTCAGGAGTTGTAAAGTTGCTGTTACCCTGATTGTATATTATACCCCAATATTGTTCCAGGTTTGAAATAAAAACCACGTCTAAATAGTTATCGTTATTTATATCCCCGATATTAAATTTAGTTAGTTCAGTACCCATATAGAAGCTGTTGTGAACATAATTCCCACCTTCCTTAGAAAGTATCTTTACATAGCCATTGTATTTGTAAATAATATCCGGGTATGTGCTGCTTAAAATTGTATCTGCATACATAACCGATCCTGCGGTACTATCAAAAATAGAGTCCATAAAAGAGAAATAACCATAGCCATCATTTTCCATCATATAAATGCCGCCCCATTGAGTTTGCAAACCAATACCATGCTCAATTATTATGTCATTGTCTCCATCAAGGTCATAATCTGTTGCACAAACAGCCTTTGCCTCTAATGGGATTTGATAAATACTTCGGTAATCGGCTACTTTAAACGAAAAAAGTGTAAGCAACATTAGGGTTATGTAGATTTTTTTCATTTGATTGATTTTATTTTTAATTGAAAATCATTTTCTTGATCTTGCCATTTTTTACGCATTGTTTCTAACATAAAAATATATATAATTTTTCATGGAAAATCAAGTAATTTTGAAGAAATATACTATCATCGGAATAACCATCATCCAATAACGCATTGTATAAAATAACTGCATCAAACCAAAACTCCTCCATTGGTATATACCATTTTTCTTCCCCTTCGCCATAGGGTATAAAAATAAGATTTTCATTTCCCTGATTATTAAGTGTTCTTATTGTGCCTTCTTCTTTACTTGCTTCATCACCAATGATAAGTATGGCATACTTTTCCTGTGCGATTGCACAATTAAAGAATATTCCAAGCATAAAAATGTAAATAATTGATTTTTTCATTTGAAGTTCCTCTTATTTTTTAATTATTAATTTTTGATTATACGTATTATTATTTGTTGATAATTTTATTATGTATTCACCTGTTGAAATATTTTCCATATTACAACTAATATTATGCGTTCCTTTTGCATATAATTTATTTGAATATATATTTTTTACCATAATACCACTTATACTGATAATATCAATATTGATTGTAGATTCTTCAGGTAAATAGAATTCGATGTTAATCTTGTTATCAGATGGGTTTGGATAAACAATTAATTTAGTTTCATCAGGTAAAATATTCAGGTTTTCAATAATATTAGCTGTTGTATCTATGATTTCATATTTATAAATATTACAAAAATCATCAGAACAATACATGTATTCCCCGTCATTAGTCAAACCGACCCATTTATAACATAGATAATAATGTGGAAACCATCCCTCATATTGACCGTATTCCGGGTTTACTTTTCTGATTTTAGTTTCAATAAAATCATTTATCCAGAAAAATCCATTCATATATGTTAATCCGGTCGGAGAACTGCATCCGCCAGGACCAAGTGTATCAACACAAACAATATTATCTACATCAACACCTAATATTGCACTGCTGAAACCTGCTGTATAAGTACAGTAAAGGATGCCATTATGCCAGGTTAATTCTGAAATACAACTGTTTGTTGAAACTGCATAAGGTATATGAAATGAAGTTATAATAGACCCATCCTCGTGATCAATCTTATACAAATAATGTCCTGCGGATGCCCAAAAATTTTCTCCGTCAAAAGCCAGTCCATAAATATCCGGATCCATAGGAAATGGAAAACCTTTAATCTTTTCACCTGTATTCCTGTCAATTGCTATAAGAGAATCGTTAGCACAATCAGAAAACCATAAATATTCTCCGTCGAAAGCAAGACCTCTAATTATACTTAAATAATTAAAATGAAAATTATCTACAAGGTTCATTTCAATTTCATCATATTTCTTATCTTCATTTTTATTTGTGAATTCCATTTGGTATGTAGAGTCAGGTATCTTTTCATTTTTATACTCTGAAATATTTTTAATTGAATGATTATTAACCGTTTTATCAATAATTTCATATTTGAATATGTTTCGGTAGGCATCGGAACAATACATATATTCGCCGTCGGTTGTTAAACCGATCCATGAATAGCACAAATAGTAATGGGGGAACCACGCTTCATACTGTCCGTTATCAGGATTTACTTTTCTTATTTTAAATTCAAGATTATCGTTCACCCAGAAATATCCATTCATATAAGTAAGGCCTGTTACCCCAAAGGGATTGGTAATTGCAATTGTATCCGTACAAATAATATTATCAACATCAATACCTACTATCACTCCATTATTACCCGCAGTGATTGTGCAATACAATGTATTATTATGCCAGGTTAATTCGGAAATAAAACCACTGGTACCGGGTGAATACGGTAGTTGAAATGAGGTAATAATGGAGCCATCCTCGTGGTTAATCTTAAATAAATTTAAACCTGATGTTGATGCCCAAAGATTTTCACCGTCAAACGTCAAACCGTAAATATCCGGGTCCATAGGAAATGGAAAACCTTTTATCTTTTCACCTGTATTTTTATCAATTGCTATTAAAGAATCTCTTCCTATATCTGAAAACCATATATATTCTCCATCATAAGTCAAACCACATATAATACTGAAATATTCATAATGAAATTGGTCAACAACATTCATTTCAATTTCGGAATATTGCTGAACTTCGTTGTTTGATATTTTAGATTCCCATAAAAAATCGGGCGTAAATTGAGCTTTTATGCCTAATAATAAAAAAAATGTAATAATTAATATAATGTATATCTTTTTGGACACAATTAATTGTTTTCTTGTTTGTGAATATTTATTTTTGTTTTTAAATTATTAATATAAATAAATGAAGAAAGATTAAGCAAATATATAAAATAAATATGCCGTTGTCAATTTTAATTGAAAAAATTTCTTGTTAACAAGAAATTTTTATTTACATTAGATTTTTATTTTAAAATATTACTCTATGATCAATTTCTCAAATTATCATAAAATATTGTTAATCAATACCATTATAATATTATTAATTTTAATTTCCTGCCAAACCGAAAACGGTAAAGAAAAATCAACCGATGTCTTTAACCAAAAGCAGGATACAATAAGCCGCTTGGATGAAATTATTGAAAGAGGGAAACTTATTGCAATAACAGATTATAATTCAACCAATTATTTTATTTATCGCGGACAGCCTTTGGGTTACCAGTTTGAATTATTAAAATTATTTGCAGAACATTTAGGTGTAAAACTTGAAATTATACTTAAAAATGATATTAATGAAAGTTTTGAATATTTAAATAGCGATAAATGTGATTTAATTGCCATAGGTTTAACTATTACTAAGGAGCGAAATAAATTAGTAGATTTTACAGAACCGTTTAGTCAGACGCGTCAGGTTTTAATACAGCGAAAACCCGAAAACTGGAGAAAGATGAGAACAATGGATCAAATTAATAAACAATTAATCAGGGATCCATTGGAACTTGCAGGCAAAACTATTCACATCCAA
Organism: Bacteroidota bacterium; assembly: GCA_030622635.1. Taxonomy (GTDB): domain Bacteria; phylum Bacteroidota; class Bacteroidia; order Bacteroidales; family JADFUO01; genus JADFUO01. Next base: position 21,169 of record JAUXFX010000012.1, on the reverse strand, counting down.
AAAAACACTTCCTTTTTACAAAGGCTACAAAACCTTTCGGATGAAATTGGCGACAGTATAATTATAATTGAAGACCCTGAAAAAGAAGTTGAAGAATTAATTACCTCTCTTGCAAAAAAGGAAATCGATTACACTGTTTGTGATGAACACATTGCTTTGGTTAATCAAAAATACTATCCTGATATTGATGTTAAAACTCCGGTAAGTTTTTCGCAAAATATTGCATGGGCGGTAACTAAGGGTGAAAAAGAGTTATTAACTGAAATAAATAATTGGATTTCAGGATTTAAAAATTCGCTTACCTGCAGATTGATATACAATAAATATTTTAAAAATCCGCGTTCAGTAAATATTGCAAGAAGTGAATTTCATTCAATACATGGTGGGAAGATTTCACAATATGATGATATAATAAAATCTATTAGTAAAAAAAATAACTGGGATTGGAGATTAATTGCTTCGTTAATTTATCAGGAATCCGGTTTTCGTCCTAATGTAAAATCATGGGTAGGAGCTTATGGATTAATGCAATTGATGCCCTTTACTGCTGCGAAATATGGAATTGACAGCTTGTCGACACCTGAAGAGCAAATAGATGCAGGCTTAAAATTTATTCAATTGATTGATAAGCAATTGCCAAAAGATATTTCTGATAAAGAAGAAAGAAAAAAATTCATTTTAGCATCTTATAATGCAGGTATTGCTCATGTTTATGATGCCAGGCGATTAGCTGAAAAAAACAATAAAGATCCGAATATCTGGACCGGTAATGTTGATGAATTTATTTTACTCAAATCCAATCCGAAGTATTACCGCGACCCTGTTGTAAAATACGGATATTGCAGAGGTGAAGAACCCTATAATTTTGTTAATGAGATATTAGAAAGATACGAGCATTACAGAAATGTGATTAAAAATTAACCGGATTTTTTATCCCATAAAAAAAACCTGCACGTATCTTTAATTGATTGATCTATTTTTCTAAATTCAAAATTCAGAGCTTTTTTAATTTTTTCGTTTGAGTAATAATACTCTTGAGTTGCAGTTCGGGCTGTTTCTTTGGTTATTAAAGGATCGGAACCGGTTATTAAACTCCGAAGTTTTTCAAATCTCCAAACCAGTCCGCTTAAAAAGGCATTTACATTATATTTCGGTTTGTTTTTTCCAAGGTTATCAGCAATTAAACTAAAAATATGTTCAAATGATACATTTTCCGAATTTAAAACAAAGCGTTCGTTTTTTATGTTACTTTCCATCAAAAGGTTCATTATTTTAGCAACATCACGTACATCTATATAGCCATTAACACCTTTTGTGTAAAAATTCAGACCGTTTTGCACTATAGAAAAAAGTCTTAAGCTGCCATTTTCCCAATCACCGGGTCCTAGAATAACTGAAGGGTTGATTATAACAGCATCTAATCCTTCTCCTGTGCCTCTCCATACTTCTCGTTCACCTTCATGTTTACTAATAGCATAAACTGATTCCTTTTTTGAATATTTCCATAATGTTTGCTCATCAATGGGTTCGTTACTTTCGGCTCTTCCCAGGGCAGCAATAGAACTGATGTGGCATATTTTTTTAACCTTTTTATCCAAAGCAACATTAACAATATTTGCTGTTCCCTGTGCATTAATTGCTTTTACCGAATCCTGTTCTTTTGGATTAAACGAAACTTTTGCAGCACAATGATAAACATTTGAAACACCTTCCATTGCCTTGTCAAGTGAAAACATATCAAGTATATCACCTTCAACCCATTCAATATTTTTAAAGTAATTATCCTTATTTTCCGAATAATATGAAAATAATTTCTTTACTTTATTTAAATCACTTGTTTTTCGTTTTAATGCCCTTACCTTTTTCCCTGATTTTGTTAAATCAAATAAAAGGTGTGAGCCAACCAATCCTGTACCTCCTGTAACTAATATCATATTATACTATGTATTATTGTGAGATGTCAAATTTTATACCGATAGGTATCTGGATGAATTTTAACGTCATACATTTGACATAACAATAGAGAGTTATATTTGTTATTTTTTCTATTAAATAATATAAGCCCGGTTTAAAAAGTATGATTTAACCTGTATTATTCATAAAATTTCAGATGAATTATTCAGTCCGACCTCAAATAGCTAATTATTATTTTAAATATCAATGCTGAAGAATTATCTTTTTATAATCCATGTAATTATCACTCTTAACACTTAAATAATAAATTCCATTTGAAAATTTTTCAAGATTGATATTGCTTGAATAAATTCCATTTATGATAATATTATTTTCTTCGTAAACAATTTTTCCTATAGCATTGATGATTTTAATATCAGCAATTTTTGAAAAATTTGAATTCAAAGTTAATACAAACTTACCTTGGTTCGGGTTTGGATACAAGGCAATCTCAATACCTGTGGTTTCAATTATACCTGTACATTCATCAACATAAACCGTTATATATGTAGTATCGGTACAGTCCGTATTTGGGTCAGTATATGTATATCCGAGTGTATGTGTACCTAAACCGGCAGCTTCAGGATCAAACCAACCGTCGGTTATGCCGGGTCCGAAATATTCACCACCTTCAGGCTCTCCTTGAGTTAGCTCAAATGGCTCAAAGGTTATGCATTGATCCGGTATGGAATCAAAGGTTACTTCTTCGCCTATTACTGTTATGTAATTTTCTTTTATTGTGGTATTAGTAACAAAACCCGTTGAAACCATTAATGATACGTCATGAGTTCCGGGAACATGATATATGACAATGGGATTTTGTTCATTAGAAGTATCAGGTGTTGCGCCGGGAAAACTCCAGCACCATGAAGTCGGATTACCGGTTGACTGGTCAGAAAAAAGAACTTCCGTGCCAACACAAAAAAGTGTGTCGCTCGCAGTGAAATCTGCCTTTAATGGTGGAACATAAGGATTCAGATCATCTAATGTTACTTTTGTTCCCTGTAAGATCTCTTTTGTAGAATTATTTTGAATAAATGCCACCAATTCACAATGTTCGGTTACCCATGCTGAGTTCAAAGTGAAATTTAAATTTAGTATAATTTCATCACCTCCCGAAAAATCCAAAGCTGTACCAAAATGGTCGGGAATCATTAATCTTTCAACGAAATTTAACTCTGACATTCCCTGCCAAACGTAGGGAATTTCTGATTCGGTTAAAACCAGATGTGCAACAAGATTATACCCCGTATATGGTTCCACTTGTTCAAGCACCAAAGTAATATCATAATCTTGTCCATTATTTTCACCGAAAATATCAACAGTGAAATTACAAGGAATGACTATCCTTTGATTATACTTGGCAAGATATTGTGGGTACATACTTTGAGTATGGCTGCCGCCTAAAACAGATAATATACCATCAAATTTTGCATGCGGGATACCTGAAATATTGTAATAATTCTTACGGTAATTTGAAGCAGGGTTTGAAAATGGATCACCGCTGTGGTATTCTATGATTCCAACTTCACATCCGTTTGCAATCAGGTCGTCTGCACCCATTGCTGCACCGGGACAATAGTAGCACCCGCAGCTCGTAGCAATTTCAACTATTACCTTGTCTCTTTGTACCTGCTGTGCAAATAAAACTACAACAGAGAACAATAACGTTAGTGTAAAAATTAAATTTTTCATAGCAAAAAAGTTTAATTAATAAATGAGATATTTATTTTTGCAAAGATATATATAAACAGGTAAATAATTGAATTCAATTTTGATGTTATAAGACCTACGAGGTTTTCAAAACCTCGTAGGTCTGTGGATGTTAATTTATTGTATAACAATTTTCTTACTAATTATTCCTTTTTTGTTTTCTATTATAAGGAAATAAATTCCTTCGGAATGATCTGAAAGATCAATAGTATTTTCATATTCTCCATTTATCTGAACATCTTTCACTTTAAACAATACATTACCAATTGAATTTACAATACTATAATTAATTTTATTAATTTCAGATGAATTTAATTTTAATGTAAATGTACCGTTATTAGGATTCGGATAAATACCAATATTAAGATTATCAAGTTCCTCAATACCGGCACATTCTTCAACGTTCACTGAAACCGTTGTTTCTGCTTCACAACCGTTTTCATCTGTAACTGTTACCGAAACATCTGTTATTCCTATTCCGTAGTTGGAGGCATTAAAGATAAATTCAGTTTCGGTTGAACCGTCAAACCATTCATAAGAAACAAATGAACCTGGATCTAATGTAATTATGTGGTTTATACAAATATTTGTATCAGGACCCAGATCCGGTTGAGGTAATTCATAAACGGTTACCAAAGCGTTTCCTGAACCCGAATTAGTACATCCGTTTGCATGAGTTACAGAAGAGATAGTAAATTCAGTAGTTGTTTCAGGTTTCACCCAACATGACCATGGAGTTTGTTCGATATTAAAGGTATTACTTCCTATTATAATTTCCCATGGAGATGAGCCGGTAAGTTCTACTGTTAGTTGAGTGCTATCGCCATAACAAATTGATGCCTCACCGGATAAGATAGCAGTAGGCAGTTCAAGCATATTAACTACAAGATTATCGGAATAAGGACCTGAACCACTTTGATTCGAACCGCAAACTTTGACTGTAGCTGTTTCTCCGGTATAAGTATCATTCCAGTTGATTGTTATAAGTGTATCTGTGCCATATACAGTACCAGCTTCTTCCGGTTCAATTACCCAAATGTAAAGATCAGTATTTTCCACACTATTTGTATAGTACTCAACTTGTTCGGCATTTACACATACTTCGGTTGATCCTGTTGGAGTTAGCGGAGCTGTAGGAACACCGGTAAATCCGAAAAATTCAAGATATTTCTCCATCAGTTCTTGTTTTGTATTTGTGCCGTTAACCAAACCGCCAAACTCAAATGACACACCAATGGTTTTATAATCACCGGCATCATAAGCAACACCGCAGTCATAAACAGGAGACTGGTTTTTAAATATCAGTTCAGCAGGTGAAACAGGGCTGATATGATCAATCCAGTTATTTTCTCCTGCATAGCTGTAACTTAGTCCTTCTGTAATGCTTCCGCTTTGGCCGTTTAATGTGCTCAAATCACTTGAACCATCGGAAGTTGGATTTATTTTAAAGTATGGATGTACCGGTGTTTGGGTGTTATAATACCAGGTATCACCGCCTTCCATATAAATATTACCACCATTATCAATAAAATCGGCAAGCAATTGTCCTTCTGATTGTTGTAAAATATAATTACTATTATAAATCCCAAGGCATACAAAAACCGAAGAATATGAATTAAGGTCCGTTGAAAAAGTAGTAGCATATTCTGATGATATACCTATATTGTTAATGCACTCAAATATAGCCGGCCCTGAAGAATTATTAGGATCCAGATCAACGATTAAAATAGGTATTTTGCCAATAGTAATTTCAAAAACTTTATTTGCTGTTATGTCCGGACCATTAGAAATTTCAAATTCAATTTCTGCAATTGTACCGGAAGGAGCTGAAACTCCGGCTGTAACGTTGAATGTTGCTACAGCAGAATTATTTACCGGAATGCTTCCAATATAAGAAGAATCGGAATTGATTGTAAGGTAACTACAGGATGAAGAAATTACTGCTCCGGCATCGAAGGCTTCAGCGTGTCCGATGTTTGTTGATGAAATTATTATGTCAGCGGTTTCTCCGGGATCAAGATAACCATCACCATTACCACTTGCAGTATCATCAATTATCAGATCACCTACAATAAAAACAGGTGCGTAGGCAATTGCATTAAAATTACTGTTCCAGGTGCTGTCGCCGTCAGTTGCTAAAACATTAAAATCAATAACATGTTCATCAGGAATGTTATTTGCGACATCAAAAGCAAAACCATCAACAACAGTAGCTGTATCCCCAGACGGAATATTACCATAAAAAGTGGAAAATGTTGTTAGGGTAATATAATCATCATTTGTTTCAATATTTACTGTAATGTTTTCAGCATTTTCGCTTCCAACGTTTTTCATTGTTAATGAAAGCAAGATGGATTCGCCGTAATCTATTTCTCCGTTTCCGTTCCCTGAATCATCATTAATTGTATAAGAGTCTTTTATTACATAGGCACCAACAGGCGGAATAACCTGAACAGATGCATTATACCTGAAATAATTTTGTTTTGTAACAGTGATTTCGACCATTGCCGGCGGAAACTGCGGAGCGATAGAGATATTAAGAGGTGCTCCTGTTCCTGTGCCTGTACCTATTATTTCATCACCTACGGTTAATGCAATTAATGAGCCTTCATCAGCAGTAACGTTGAAGTAGTCAAGCCCTGCTAATAAAACATTATCATGGATAACTGTTAAATTCTGAGGCATTTCCGAATAAACAGTTGAAAAGGCACCGCCATGATGATGGAACAGATAATATGTAACCATTTTACTGCCAGTATTATATGGCCAGTTTGATTGTTCAAGGAAATATTTACCTGCAGCATTACCAAATGCAGGAAGTACTCCTCTTGAATCGGGAGTAGTAGTAAAATCAGGCATAAATTCAGGCCACATATTATCATACATACCCCAAACATAAGTATCGTTTACAAAAGAGTATGAAGTTTCTGAAGCAGCAATAATACCCAGAGCACCTTGTTGATGCCTGTGAAATGCTTCTGCAAAACATTCACTTGATGCGTTGAATTTTCCTGTAAGGCAGTTAATAGAAAATACAAAAACAAGGTCGTCATTACTTAATCCTGACATATCGCCGATAGTGTAGTAAGGTTCTCCCCAAAGGGTTACGTTACCATGGTCACGGTGTTGTAAAATAAAGGCACCGCTGTTAATTGCATTATTTACATCAGTTGCATTACCTCCTGTCCATCCGCCAAGCTCTGCAGGGGTGGCAGGGATATATCCCAATCCGTCAGGACCGAAATGATCAACAACTAAATTTGTGTTATTAGCAGTTGACCAGGGATCAACATTAGGATTGCCGTCATAAATTGCGTTAATTCGTACAGGGTCTTTACCATGAATATTCTTAAAAAAACCACCGACAGATTCAGAGCATATCTGGAACCAGCGGGAGGTTTGCCAGCCCAAAGCAGTAATAGGATGGTCATAAAAATCGGGATTGGTCGGGGGATTTCGTTCATAATCAAGTATCTTTCCTATCATTGTTTCAAGATGTCCTTCGTCTTGAGCGGTCATTCGGGCAAGAATAACATCTGCCATGTCATTGCCGTTAACATCGGCATAAACATGGTCGGAGACACAGGTACTATTCCAGGTTGGAGAGATAATTGTATTTCCGGAAGTTCCGTAATCACCTATTAAAAGAACTGCAACAGGTTTAACGTCCCATGTATTATATGCATTATCAATATAATTTTCAATGGCAGTAGTTGTGTTACCTCCTATTTCGGTTGTTGTAACTATTCCTGTCCTGATTCCTTGTTTAATTCTCCATTGCTTGAGAGAATCTGCCCATGAAATAAAAGCAGGATCATCAGGTACGATAATAATATACTCGTAGTCTTCTGTTCTTGAATTAGCAGATGAAGATATTGAATAATCAATTTCAGGTAATGAATTTTTATTAAGCAAAGTTCCCTTAAGTATCGGGTCAAACCAAAAGCTTCTGAAACTGTCATCGCCAAATAGACCGTTACCACCTTCAAAAGTTACTTCAATTTCAATATCCCTGTAAACAATTAATTCTTTGGTTACGGGATTATACTGGAATGGAGTAACACCCAACATTACAGCATCCACTCCCCTTATTTTTGTGGGAGGAGACATTAGCACCGGTTCTGAAGGATAAAATCTATCAGCAGTATAAATTTTTCTATCCTTTTTGTAAACAAGCGGTCCGGTTTCATTATCTTTTGGGATACGTGGTGCAGGAGAAATGTTTACATTTGAATATTTCTCTGTCCTTGAGGCAATAACTTTTAATATAGCTTTTGCTCCCTGTGGTATTGCAATATACCTGCCGGAACCCGGTAAATCGGGTGCTCCTTCATTATTAGGTAAAAAATGTCCGGGCAACTGTACTGCCTTCATTACTTCGCCGTTAACATCTCTGTCGGTAAATGTAAATTCGTTTATTGAGAAATTTACAATCACTCCTGAAGAATTTTCATTTTTTAACGATATTCCTGATTTTCCCCAACTGTCGGGGTAAGTCACTTTTTGTGCGAAAGAATTAACTGCAAACATTAGTGTTGCAATTAATAAAACTGATAACTTGCAGTTAAGTTTCAGTATGGATTTTTTGTTTTTGATCATTTTTCTGAATTTTTAGTTAATATTTCTGATTTATTTATACTGAAACGCATAAACTTTGCAATTCCCGAACAAGTTAATTGCTTGGTAATATGCAATTTAAGCGTTGATAAATTTGCAAACTCGTTTTCATTCAGTTTAATTACTGAATAACAATTTTTGTGTTATATATTTTGTTTTTATCTTCAATTATAAGCAAATAAATACCTTCGGAAAAATTACTGATATCAATATTTTTTAAGTATTTCCCTGATAATTTCACATTATTAATTTCATAAACATTTGCACCTAATGAGTTCATTATTTTCAGATCAACAGTTGTATTATTTTCTGAATTCAATTCAACTGTAAATATACCATTATTGGGATTCGGAAAAATATTTATACCGAGCTTGTTATCAAACTCATCAATTCCTGTACAGTCATAAAAAGTGATAGCTACCGAATCGCTTGATGTACACATATAGTTATTAGTTACATTTACCCAAATATTTTTAGTTCCCAGCCCAACTCCTGAAGAATCCGTTTCAATGATTTGAGTAGTTTCGCCGGTTGACCATAAATATGCAGCTTCGGCATTTCCGGCATCCAATATATAAATAAGATGTGCACAAATGCTTGTGTCAATACCCAAATCAACAACAGGTATCGGATTAGCTGTTACTTCAATTGAATCAGTGCTGACACAATCAAACAGGTTGGTTACTTCAACCCGGTATAAGCCGGTTTCCGTAACAGTGTATGTATTGTTTGTGGAGCCGTCCTGCCACAGATAGCTTTTATAACCTTCAATGATTTCCAGAACGAGTGATTCGCCCTGGCAGATAGCAGTATCATTTCCTAAATTTATATCAGGTAATGGGCGTGCAATAACAGTTGTCTGACCATTTACCTGGAACTGACCATCATCAACTTCAACAATAAATGTTGTTGTTTCTAATATTGGAGTAAATACCGGATTTTGATCTTCTGAGAAAAAGCCCGCTGGGTCGGATGTCCAAGAATAAGTGTATATTCCTGAACCTCCTGTTGGGTCGGCAAATAATTGAGCAGACTCGCTAACGCAAATTTCTTCCGGCTCGGCATAAACATCAACATACATATCTGTAACATTTAAAGTAACAGGGATTGTTATTTGGGGTAAATCCGGGTCGTTGTTGCTTATAATAAGGTCTGCATAATAAATGCCGAATCCAATATTAGCTGCACTAAAATCAACCTGAATTATTGCTGAATCTCCTGTAGCAATATTACCTTCAAGAGGTGTAACAATAAGCCAATCAATTAAATTGATAGAATAGTCTTCGACTTCACCACGAGGAGTAATACCACAAGGATTAATAGATCCTATGTTTGTAATTCTGATTCTCATAGTTGTAATACCAAAATGAGCTTCAGAAGGAGGAATAATAGTTGCAGTATAAGGTCCGTTGCCGGGAGTACCATTTACGGTTATTGGTTCATCATCGGTAAAATCATCATTTTGATTCCAGTCAATCCATATTCCGCATTGACTTTGTTGATCCGGACATCCGTTTGTAATGGTAATTTCATAAGAATTGTCAAAATTCATAATTGTTGAAAGATCAGTATAATCGGCATATTCATCACAGCCGGATGAATTATTAATATTGCCAAGCTGCACATTGCTAATATATTCATTACAACCGCCGCTTGCAGGACAATATTCACGGGTATATTCTTTGCCGGAATTAACTACCGGATTAATTAAATATTCAAGTTCAAGTTCACCAATACTTAAGATAGTAAAAAATTGGGTAGATGATTCTCCGGGTTGTAATGTTTCGGTAATTTCTGTTGTATTTACAGAGATATGGGCATCACCCCATTGAACATCAACTTGTGCAGGAACAGATTCTTCATCGCCTTCATAATATGCAGTAACTTTGTAATTATAATAACCGTAATCAGGAAGATAATCAGTATAAGTCGTATCTTCGGTATTACCGATAATTTCGTCATCCCTGTAAATATTAAAATAAAGGAAATCTTCCGCACCTTCAAAAAACCAGGTAAGGTCAAGCTGTCCGGTTTCAAATGTCAGGTCTGCCGTAAGATTTTCAGGACAGGCATAAACAATAGTTTCATAAGGTGAAACATACGTCATTGCAGAACCGGATCTGTTATCTGTCCAGCATGGATAAACAATACCGTTTCTTGCTGAAATACCGAGATAATCACCAAAATATCTTTCAGCTAAACCTTCTATCGGTGCAGGTGTGAAGGCAACGTCACTTACTTTAAAATCTTCCCATGTTTCGCCGGCATCAAAAGAATTGGCGCAGTAAACTTCACATTGTGTGCTTGAAACATTTCTGTCATCATAAAAAATAACACTAAGCATATTATTTACAGGGTCGCAGGTTATCCATGGGAAATAATGCTCTTTACCCAAACCTGTTGGATCCTGATTTACTTTTATTGGGTCGGACCATGTATCTCCCTGATCGGAAGATTTTATCATATAAACATCAATATCCGTTCCTGTGTTAATTCCGGGTTCACCGATATTTGACCACACAACATATAAATTTCCATTATTTGTACCACCGCTAATATCCACAGCCAGAACGGGAAATGAATTAACCCTCATATCTTTTGAGGTTTCAGTTATTCTTATTCCCCTGATATTTTCAATTATCCTTATTGATGTATCAAAAGTAGCACCACCATCCAATGATTTGGAAAAACCAATAGCTGTTTCATCTGTGGGCCATGAATCATAAATTGCCCAGACAGCATATACTTCGCCGTTTGGACCCGAATTTAAATTAACTCCCTGATTGTGACTTCCGGCAGCTACATCAGAGCTGATCTCTATTGGAGTTGAATAATTGATACCTGAATTAGTTGATCGTGAAAATCCAATTTCATACATGTCTGAACCGCTAAAGATAGTCCATGAATTATAAATATTTCCTTCATAAGGGCTAGTTAAACAGTTATCAACCCATAAGTGGTTTTTATCTGATGAAACCGAAGTAATACTAACTGCTGTCCAGTTATTTCCCTGGTCAAATGAATAAGAAACTCCCATACCCATTCCAACTGAAATATAGCCAACATAATATCTTCCGTTCAGGTCAATCGCTGCAGCAGGGTCTCCCCAGTTTGGAACGCCGGCTCCTTCTAATTCTCCATCCCAGGTTTCTCCGCCGTCAAAGGAGTAAAAATCATTTGCCCCATAAAGGCCACGGTCATCAACAGGATCTGTAGTGGAATTATTGGAGTTTAGCGGGTTAAGATAATCGTTGGGGTTAATGAAGATCGAGTTCTCACTTTGAGTACAATTCTCAGTTGTTACAGGAATGTCCTGTGAGTCTTTAGTTTTAACAGTAGCAGCTTTAATTTCACTTCCTGTGTAGATTGCTTTTTCAACGGTAATCTCAGGGTTTAATAAGGCTAATCCTTCTTTAGCCATTTTTTTCCAGTAACCGTTGTTGTCAACGCGGGTGTCAACCAGTGACCTTCTGGTTTTTTCATCTTTTGAATCATCGCTGACAGCCCATTTTATTCCGATAACAAAGAGAACTATTGCTACAAGAGCTAATACTAGTTTTGCTTTTTTCATGGTATATAAGTTAAGTTAATTTTAAATATTCAGTTTTAGAATTACTCAATATAAACCAATTTCCCTGTCTTTTGATACGAATTGGTTTTTAATTTATAGAAATAAACACCTGAAGGAACACTTTTGCTTTTAACATCTTCTCCTTTCCACATAATTTTATGTGTACCTGATTTCAGTTCATTGTCAATAAGTGTTTTGATTAATTGTCCGTTCAGGTTGAATATTTCAAGTGTTACTTTTGAATTTTCATTTATTCTAAAAGTAATATAAGTTTTATCAGTAAAAGGATTAGGATAATTAGAGATTTCGTTTTCATTTAATGAATTGTTGTTTTCATCAACAGAAACAATGGGGTTATCAATTCCGAAGAAATACAGATATTGTCCCATGAGTTCAAGTTTTGTTGAAGGAAATTCTCCGTCAACCAAAGCACCGAACTCGTATGATGAGGCAATGGTTTTGTAATCATCGGCATCATAAGCTATTCCACAGCCATAAGATACTTCCTGGCTTTGGAAGATTGTAAATGCCGGATTGACAGGTTCAATATAGTATTTATTATAAGGATTTACTCCGTCATATCCGAAATTCATTCCTTCGGTAAATGTTCCGGTTTGTCCTAAAATGTTTTCAAATTCAAACCAGTTTTCCGAAACAGTAGTTAAATTAAACATGGGGTGAACAGGTGTTTGAGGATCGTCAAACCAGGTTGTTCTGCCTTCCATGTAAAGATTTCCGCCATCATTAAGATAATCTGCAAGCAACTGCCCTTCTTCATCAGATAATAAATAATTTGAATAATATATACCGAGACACAAGAAAACAGATTTATAAAGGATTAAGGTATCAGGGAATTCGGTTGAATATTCAACTATCAGGTCCATTTCATCAAAAATGGTTTGCATGGCAGGTGCTGAATTATTGTTAGGGTCCAAATCAAGGATAAGAGCAGTATATTGCCCGATAATAATTCCAAATGTATTAGTTGAACTTAAACCTGCATCAGCAGTTATTTCAAAGTTAAAACCGGCTGTATAACCTCCGGGTGTGTTTTCATCTGCTGTAATGCTGTATGAACGTACAACAGAACCATATCCTGTCATATTACCGTAACTGTTTATGTTATCGTTTAAAGTAATATATTGATCATCGCAGATCAGTTCACCTATAACATTATATGCTTCGGAAGAGCCGGAGTTGTTTATTGTTATTATCAGGTCAACTGTTTCTCCGGGGTCAAGTCTTCCGTTATTATTACCGGTAGGATCGGAAATTTCGTAATCAGCATATTCCAGTATTGGAGCATGAGCTTCAATCGCAAAATTGCTTTCCCATATATCTGTTCCATCTGTAGCAACTACATTAAAAATTACAGAATAAAGGTCAGGAATATTACTTGCAACATCAAAACAAAAACCGTCAGTTACAGTTACTGTATCTTGTGAAAGTATGGTTCCGTAATTTTCAGTGCTGTCGGTAATAGAAATATATTGATCATTTGTAGAAAGTGTAACATCAACATTATTTGCGTCTTCGAGGCCGAGATTTTTAATTGAAAGAGAAAGCAGGATAGTTTCGGCATAATCCATTAAACTGTCGGCATTTCCGCTTTGGTCGTTTATCAGATATGAATTATAAATACAATATGGGTTATCAGGCGGAATAACTAAAACATAAGCACAGTACCTGAAATAGTTTTGCTTGGTTACAGTAACAATAACAGTATCACCGGGTAATTGTGCTGCAATTGTGATATTAAGAGGTGCTCCGGTACCATCTGCTGTTGCTAAAATTTCTCCGTTATTTGTTAATGCAATAAATGAACCTTCATCAGCCTGAACAGTAAAATAGTCAATACCACCTAAAAGAACAGTATTATGCACTACTGTGAGGTCTTGCGGAACTTCGGAATACAGGTTGAGGAATGCATCACCATGACAATGGAATAAATTATATGTTACTTCTTTACTGCCGGTATTATATGGCCAGCCTGATTGCTGTAGAAAATATTTTCCTCCTGAATTTCCGAAAGCAGGAAGTAAGCCTCTTGAATCAGGAGTTGTACCGTAATCAGGCATAAATTCGGGCCACATATTGTCGTAAACACCCCAAACATAAGTATCGTTTACAAATGAATAAGAAACTTGGGATGCAGCAATAATGCCCAATGCACCTGCATTATCTCCGTTGTAGGTAGCATGTCTGTGGAATTTTTCAGCAAAACATTCCTGCGAATCATTATATTTTCCTGTGAGGCAATTAATTGATAGAACAAAAGTTAAATCAGTATTGGCAAGGCTGTTAATGTCGCTGTTATGATAACTTGGTTCTCCCCAGCCGGTCACACCACCGTGATCTCTGTGCTGAAGAATGAATGCACCACTGTTTATGGCATTATTCACATCCGCAGCATTACCACCGCTCCAACCGCCGAGAGATGAAGGAGAAGCAGGAATATAGCCAAGTCCGTTTGGCCCGAAATGATTAACTACCATATAAGTGTTTTGTGCAGTTGACCATGGGTCAGTATTAGGATTGCCAGCATAAATTTCGTTAATCCTGACAGGGTCTTTTCCCAGTTCATTTTTCCAAAATCCCCCGATTGATTCGGTACAGATCTGGAACCAACGTGAAGTTTGCCAACCCAGTGCTGTAATAGGATGATTATAAAAATCGGGATTGGTAGGAGGTGTTCTTTCATAATTCAGGAATTTGGTTACCATTACTTCCAGTTCAGCAGCGTCTCTTGCAGTAATCCTTGCAAAAACAATATCAGGCATGCTGTTATTAGTAACATCAGCATAAATATTATCAGAAGCACAATAAAAATCCCATATCGGAGAAATTATCCTGTTGGTCATACTTGAGCCGAAATCACCTAATAATAAAACGGCAACCGGACGAATTGTCCATGTATGATAAGCATTATTAAAATAGTTTTCCAAAAGAGCAGCACTGTTACCACCAATTTCAGTCAATGTAACTACATCAGTTAATATCCCCTGACGTGTTCTGAAATCCTTTATAGAATCAGCCCACTGCTGAAATTCTGCTCCGTCAGGTGATACAATAAGATATTCACATCCATCACGATTTTTGTTGTATAAAGAATGCTCTTCATAATTAATTTTTGGAAGTGAGGAATAATTTAAAATGGCATCACTTAAAATTGGGTCAAACCAGCGGCTTCGCAAGCGATCATCTCCAAAATGTCCGTTACCGTCTTCAAAAGATATTTCAATTTTTATATCCTTGTAAATGATCAACTCTTTAGTTACAGGATTATACTGAAATGGTGTAATTCCGAGCATTACCACATCAACGCCCCTGATTTTAGTTGGAGAAGAAATTGTAACAGGATTGGCAGGATAAAAAGCATTTTTGGAATAAATATTTATATTTTTATTATAAGTCAATGGTCCGGTTTCGGTATCTAAGGGGATGCGTGGAGCAGGTGAGATATCAATATTTGAGATAGTTTCAGTGTGTGAAGCTGTGATATTCAAAACTGCTTTTGCTCCTTGAGGCAATGCAATATAACGACCCTTTCCGGGCAGGTCGGGAGCTCCTTCATCATTTGGCAGGAAATGCCCGGGAAGCATTGGCTTTTTCATTGCTTCGCCTTTAATTTCAATGTTTTCAAAAGTGAATTCATGGATTGAATAATTAACTTCAACTCCTGCATTGTTTTCTTTTGCAAGATAAAAACCTTCATTTCCCCAATTGTCAGAATAACTGATTTTTTGTGAAAATGAATTATTTACTGAAAATAAGTTTATTAATATTAAAATTATTAGCAAACGGTAATTTCCTTTTAAATTGTGATAAAATTTATTTTTCATGCTTTTGTTAGTTTAGTATATAATTATATGAATTTGTTATTATTTAATAGGATAATATCATTTTTTTTGTTTGTACGGAAGAATTAGTTTTAAGTCTGTAAAAGAAAATTCCGCATGGTACACGATTACCATAATTATCTCTTGCATCCCAGATTACCTGATGTTTTCCGGTATTTTTAAAATCATTAACAAGTGTTTTGATCTTTTTTCCTGTTAGGTCAAAAATGTCAAGTTGGATATTTGAACTATTATTTAAAGTATAATTAATTGTTGTTAGATTATTAAATGGATTAGGATAATTTGGGCCGAGCTCATCATTTAAAAAAACAATATTATTTTCTTCAACACCGGTATATATTCCATTAAAGAAATTCAATATCCTTATCATGTATTCCTCTTTGGTTGAAGGATATGTTCCGTCATCCAGACCACCGAATTCAAAGGAAGAGCCGATGGTTTTATAATCAACAGCATCATGAGCTATAGCACATTTGTAAGAAGGTGATTGGTTTTCAAAGATTAAAACTGCGGGATTAATAGGTCCAAGATGATCAATAGAACTATTATCACCCGAAAAATTAAAATTCATATCTTCGGTAAAAGTACCATAGATGCCTAAGATAGTACCAAGATCATTGTCGCCATCATCAACACCGTTTATATTAAACATTGTATGAACCGCTGTTTGATTATCATAAGCCCAGGTATCACCGCCTTCCATGTATATTGAGCCGCCTGTATTAAGAAAATCGGCAAGCAGTTGTCCTTCCTCAACCGTTAATACATGATTTGAATTGTAAGTGCCGAGACAAACAAAAACACTTGTATAAACACTCATGTCTTCGGGAAATTCCGTTAAATATTCTGAGTTAGCTTCAGCATCTTCAAGTGAGGTTTGAATTATCGGTCCGGAATTGGTGTTTCCATCCAGGTCAAGAACAAGAATCGGAATTTGCCCGATAATAAAATTCATGACGTAACTGATTGTATAAGTGCCACTGTTTGATGAAACATCAAGGTCAACATCAAGATTTTGTCCGGCAGGAACTGTGTCTTTGGCAGTAATTGTAAATATTCCTGTTGCTGTATCACCAATTGCAATAGTTCCGAAATTGGCAGTAGAGTCATCAATGGTGATATAAGTAGTATCGGCATCAATAACACCTGTAACATTCTGAGCAATATAATCGCCGTTATTAATCAGAGAAACAATTATATCCACAGTTTCACCAGGGTCAATTCTGCCGTTTCCATTGCCACCTTCGTCATCTACTATGTAATCACTTAATAGCAAATACATACCGGAAGTATTGTCAATTACTTCAATAGCATCAAGGTCAAAACCGGCATCATTAACATTTGAAGCTCCATCTCCATCATCATTAATTTTAATAAATTGAATATTATTAATAAAAGCATTAGCAAGGTTAAATTCGGTTGTGCCGTTTCCTTCACCTAAGAAAACCCAGGGTCCGTCCATTGAAAGAGCAACAAAACAATCATAGCCTTCGGGTGTGTCATCACCTTCGTAAATAACAAAATCATTACCCGGTCCGTCAGATATTGAGTATTGCATATCAAGAACTACCCAGCCATTTTTACCTATTGAATAAAAAACATCATCGGGAGCACCAAAAACAGCAGGTGTATTGCCTTCGTCAGCATGATTATTATTGGGAATTCTTGAACTGGAAAATTTATAAACATACCGGGATGTATCGGGTTGTAACTGAAAATTTGTTACGGTTGAACTTAAATCATTAACAACAATATTATTAATTGTTTGGGTTTGATAATTGTTTGCCAAAACGGTAATTGAGTAAGTACCAGGTAAAACATATTTATGATAATCACCGGCTGTTGAATCGGAATAAGTAGGAAAATAATCATTTACTTTAATGATTGCAGCAACCGGGTCGCCTGTATTAGCATCAGTTACTGTTCCTTCTAATCCATAACCTGAATATTCAATTATAGCAATCATTGAAGGTTCATTATAATTATAATAAAGCATTATTTGTGATGCAGGGGGGTGCTTACTATATGAAATTTCCATTGACCATGAAATTGATCCGTTGACACCGTAATTTGAATCTTTTGAACTTCCGTTAATAGGATACATTCCTGTACATCCCTGCCCATATTGAAGATTAGGATAACCTGAAGTGGAGGAATAAACTCCGGCAAGTTGAATAATATGATCATAATCAGGGCAATGGTCGGGGCGGTAGCTCCACGGGCAGGAAATATATTCGGTTCCGCTGTGATAGGTAGTATGAACAACAAATTGATTATTGTACATACATTTGCGAAGAGCTTTTGATTCAACCTGTGAGTAGGCGCCTGTACTGCCTCCCCAGCCGTCCCACATATAACCCCAGTCGCGGTTCAAATCAACTCCGTTTGCGTTATATCTGCTGTTGTTTACTCTGCCGTCAGGATTAACCATACAGTAAATCCATATTTCCCTTGTGTTGATTAATGTGGTTATCTGCGGGTCACTTCCATATTCAACACATAAATGTCTTGCAAAACGGATACAGTTTTCAGCAGCGCCAACTTCGTCCCCGTGTATTCCGCCGTCAAACATAACTTCGGCTTCAGGTTCGTCAACTGTAACATTATCACTGATTTTTAAAGCTGAAAGTTCACGCCCTTCAATGGACGTACCGTAGACTGTTTTAGAGCAAATATCAGGGAATGCAGTTACTAAACTATCCATTAAATCAATGATTTCCTGATATGTGTGATAAGCATCTTTATTTTCCCAGAAGTTGGCATAGTATTTATTTAGGTCTTCTTTTAGTATCTCAAATTTTAAACCTGTTGATTCAACTCTTTTAAGCTCCGAAGGAATAACATATAAAATAGCATGATCTTTATAAAAATCACCGTTTAACCTGAGTTGGTGCAAAATTTTTGCTTCGGATTGACTTTTGATATAAACTTTGATTTCCTTTTCATTTTCTCTCCAGCCATTATTTGCATAAGCCGAAAAGAATAAAAAGCCAAGACAAATAAGGAGTAGAAACTTCTTCATATTAAATTGTTTTTAATTTTTAAAATTGATTGGCTGCCAAAAGTATAAAAAATATATGAAAAACTAATTAATAAGGCTTAAAAATCAATATTTAGTGTTTGCAAGAAAACGCCAATAACTTCGTTACGCTCGTATTTTAAATCAGACAAAATTTGATATAAATTGGTTGGCAGGTGGGGGTGTTATTTTGCAAAAGGTTTCGGAATGATTGAATGATTGAGTGATTGAATAATGGAGTTATGGGGTATTGGAATATGTGCAAATACCTCCCCTCTTATGTTTAGGAGGAGTTAGTGGAATAGCCCCTAAAATCTTTATCCAGCACCTCAAAATATTATTTAGCCGAGAAATTAGGCGTGTTTATTAAGTTTGCATTTTGGAACTTCTCCTTCAAAATAAACCTGACAGGTTTTATAAAACCTGTCAGGTTTAGTGAAAATCAGTACTATATATTTTAAACCATTGATTTGTACTATTTAATATTCACTACTCAATTTTTTTTTCCGGTAAAATGCACCACTCTTATACAAACTAATAATATACATTCCCGATGTTGAATTTTCCTTCTTAAAAGAAAAAAGGTGATTTCCGGCTGGCAGAGTTTGATCGACTAAAGTGGCTATGAGCCGCCCCTGTAAATCAAATATGCTCAGCACGATTCTTTCGCTTTTATGAAGCGAAAAAGAAATCGTCAATTTTTCTTTAAAAGGATTTATTACTTTTCAAATTTACAGAAAAAATTCAATTAGAATAAATTTTTAAATAATATTAAAACTATAGCTAATATTTTTGTATATTTGTAAAATATTCATTGTTAATATTTGATTTAAAATTAAACAATTATGGATTACACAGCATTTATCAATTTGAATTCACTTACGGACGAGGCAAAAAAAGAATTGGAGAATTTTTATGAATATCTAATTTTTAAGTATCGGCAAAAAACGTTTCAAAAGAAAAAAGAGAATCACCATAACTTTAGTGAGTTTTTATCAACTCCCATAAAATCTAATGATTTTAAGTTCCTTAACAGGGAGGAAAGAAATGAACGATAGGGTTTTTGTTGATACAAATATTTGGGTCTATGCAAAAATTAATGGTAAAGACGACATTAAACGCAAAATGGCAATTGATTTTCTTTCAAAGTTGAAGGTGCAGGTTTATATTAGCACACAGATTATAAATGAATTTTTTAATGTATTAGCAAAAAATAAAATTGATAATGATAAGATAATTGAATCAATATATCAAATATTAAATAATGTGATATTATCAGAAGTTACTTTTTCAATAATAGAGCGAAGTTGGAAATTAAGGGAAAAATATCACTATTCTGTATATGATAGTCTTATTTTAGCTTCAGCAATAGAATCGGATTGTACAATTCTTTATTCAGAAGACCTCCATCATAACCAACTGGTTGAAAACAAGCTCAGGATCATTAATCCGTTTAAATAAATGAAGCACTTCCTTTTTCGATTCCGTATTTTTACTTTTTCATTAATATTTTCAAATTTTAATAAAACTAAAACTGATTTAATATTTGTTCAAGATTTTTCCAACTGACAATTTTGCTTTCATCAACATCAAAACTATTATCACCTCCATATATTAGGTGTGTATTCTCCGGCGGATTACCTGAAAGTTTGTTCCAGTACTTGAGATTTTTTAAAAATTCAGTAGTAAATGTTTTTCCTGCTTTTATTTCAATTGGGAAAAGTTTATTGTTTTTTTCTGCAATTAAATCAATTTCTTTACCTGTTTTATCACGCCAAAAATAATATTCCGGAATGCTGCCTTTGTTGAATGTATTTTTGACAAATTCATTAATAATAAAATTTTCAAACAAACTTCCATAAATAAAATGCATCGGTAATTGCTCTTGTTCTTTTATTCCAAGTAAAGAACAAGCAAGACCGGTATCATAAAAATAAAGTTTTGGCATTTTTACCAATCGTTTATTGTAATTTTTATGATGAGGTTGAATTAAATATATAATATAACTTGCCTGAAGTATTGAAAGCCATGAATTAACAGTAACTTGAGTTATACCACATGAATTAGCAAGTTCGTTAATATTTAAAAGTTGCCCTGTTCGTCCGGCACACATTTTCATGAATTTGATAAAAGCACTTTGACTTACAATGTTTTTAATAAGTTTTACATCTCTTTCAACATAAGTTTGAATGTAAAAGGGATAAAAATCAAGCGGGTTTATCTTTTTATCATAAAGTCTTGGGTACAAACCGTCGAATATTAGTTTGTCTGCATTTTTTGTATTTATTCCTGCGTTCTGTAATTCATTAATACTGAAAGGCAATAATTCTTGTATCAGGATCCTCAAGTGTAAAATAATCATAGTCTGGAAAAGCTGATTTTACTAGTGTTGTTTTCCCTGATTGTCTGGGCCCGGTTACACTTACTACCGGGTAT
>JAUXFX010000119.1 GCA_030622635.1 Bacteroidota bacterium | reverse complement strand
GCTATAATATTTTTAATTCCTGATAAAGAGCCTTGTTTTGTTTCAACAACGGCTGTTATGTTTACTTCGGCATTTTTATCAACTTTACCCTTTATTGCTTTTATACTTGCTTTTTTTACAATACTTATCGCAGGATCGTCAAGCTTAGGAAAACCAATGGATATGTTAATTGTATTATCTTTAATTTCAATATTTTCAACCATGTTCAATGCAATAATATTATTGCTTTTCGGAAAAAATATTACATCACTAAGTGCCTTAATTATCTGTTCTTTTTTATAAAACATTTGCTAAGATTTTTTTTTAGATTGCGCAAAATTAATAATTAAATAAATATTACATGAAATTTTCTAAAATAAAAAAAGGCATCGCAGGGATGCCTTTAAAATTGAATTTAAAAAGATGATTAGAAAATTTATTTATCTCTGATTTCTTTAAGTGTTTCAAATATCTTGAAAATTACAATCATTATTTCAAAATAAACCCTGAGTAATAATGGTCCAAAAATTAAGATAGCTAAACCTGCCGGGAATGACTCGGTAAACATTATACCAAATGCAATAATTACATCAGCAAGGACTGCTATCCAAAATAAAATCGTTATGATGATTGGTGCAATCATTTTTTCAAATGTGATAAATTCTTTCATTTTTGACTCCTTTTTTTGGTTAAAAAATATATTGATTATAAAATAATTAAAAATTTAGGAACGCAATTTAAAACATTATTTAATAGGAAACAAGAAAAAAAATAATTTTCAGTGCGGATTTCATTTTTTTACCGGATCCCAGAAATGTTTTGTAAAATTTACAACTTTATTATCAGATACTTCTATGCCTTCGCTTTCAAGTAATTGCTGCATAACATCCGGTCCTACGAAATGATGCTTACCTGTTAACATCCCATTACGGTTAACTACACGATGAGCGGGAATATTTTTTTTACAAGTAATTGATTTATTCATTGCCCAGCCAACCATTCTTGCTGAGCCTTTTGATCCTAAAAAACCGGCTATGGCTCCGTATGAAGTGACCCTGCCGAAAGGAATCTGCGACGCTATCTCATAAACTTTTTCAAAAAACGATATTTTATCAGTCATTTGGTTTAAGTTTAAATTTCAGGTATTTAATAGGTGTGTTTTGTTCTAAGAACATCTTTTCATAAAAAGTATTAATTAATATTTTGTCATCATTATAACCCGAATAGTAAAGGTTTTTAGTTAAATACAAAAGTTGATGACCATTTTCTTTTATTACATCAAGTGTATAATCGAATAATCCTGTATTATCGGTTTTTAAATGAATAATACCTTCGGGTCTAAGTATGTTATTATAAATTTCAAGAAAGTGAGGAGAAGTCAGGCGTTTTCTTGCTTTGTATTTTTTAGGCTGAGGGTCGGGGAAAGTAAGCCAAATTTCAGAAATTTCATTTTTAGCAAAAAAATATTTAATAAGTTCAATTTTTGTCCTGATAAATGCTACATTTTTTAAATTTTTTTCCTGTGATGTTTTACAACCTCGCCACATTCTTGCTCCTTTCATATCTAAGCCAATATAATTATTATCGGGATATTTTTCAGCTAATCCAACCGTATATTCTCCTTTACCGCAGCCTAATTCCAAAATAATCGGGTTTTCATTTTTAAAGAAGTTTTCCTTCCATTTACCTTTTAATACAACTCCGGATATTACTTCTTTATATGATAATTGGATAAAATTGTCGAAAGTGATGTTTTCAGCGAAATGTAATAGTTTCTTTTTTGTCACAATAAATGTTTTTCTGAAATATTAGTAACAAAAATAAGAAAAGAATATAACTATCAATTTTAATAGTATTATTTTACTTTACCAAAATCCATGCTGCAGGATTTTCTTCTTTACGGATTATGGCTAATTGTTGTTCGGCTTTATTTCTGTTAGTATAACCATTAAAACAAACCCTGTAAAAATTATACTTGTTTTGCCCGACAATGCCGGCATTGTAGCCTTTGGCATTAAGTTGATAAATTAATTTCTCGGCATTATTAAAAACTTTAAATGAACCGGCAATAATAAAAAATTTGTAATCTTCGGGTTTGATTATTTCTGTTATTTCAGTTTCATCAGCAGGGATACTGATTTCATTTGTTTTTGGCTCTTCTGAAACAGGTTCAATTAAAATATTTTCTGTAACTTTTTCAGGATGGGTTTCAGTTTCTTTCTTTTTTGGTTCGGTTTTGGCAGATAAATCAACAGGTGTAGGTTTATGTATTGCAATCAAAGGAATAATATTTTTCAATGGTATTTGTGATAAATTATCCACAACATATTCATGTGGAGTTGGATAAAAAAATGGAATAAATCCCGCATAATTGTTGTAATAATCTTTAACAAGACTAAATTTGAAGGTGAAAAAGGCAACAACTGCTATAAATAATAAAAGTCCAAAAACATTTATTTTGATGTATTTAGGCTTTTTTTCCTTATTTTTAACTTCAGTTTTTTTAATTGATTTTTCAGGTGCAGCTTTTCTGTCCTTGAATTTTTTCTCAATTTTTTGCCTTGTTGTTTCACGTTTTATGGCAGGAGAAATAAAATTTGTAAGACCGAAAGAATCAGCCAGATAATTTTGAGATTTGTCCGGTTCGAATTGTATGTTTTCGTCATCGTTTTCAAAAAGAACTCCGATTTTATGAAACCTGATCCTTTTCCCCTTTTCAAGGGCAGTCTTACATTTATTTACAAAATTGTCTACTCTGAGTTTTGAATCGGTATAAGAAATGTTTTCTGATTGTGCAAGATGATTAATAAGTAACCCATCATTGGTTTTGAGATGTATGTTAAATACAATTTCTTTTGAAGGTGGTGAAAAACCGTGCTGTGTCGGATGTATGGAAGCAGGAATTTCTTTTGTAATAAATCCGCCAAGTCCGGGAATCACAATACATTCATATTCAAACAAGAGGTTGCTTATGTATTTTGCTATTTTCACGAGAGTTTACAGTTTATTTCCAAAATGCTAAGGTAATATTGATTAAGTTAAATTTCAAGTTTTGTTAATAAATTTTTTCAAATCTTCAGGAATGTCAACAGCATAACTTTCAATATTGGTTAAAGCGATATTAATTTTGTATCCGTTTTCAATCCATCTTAATTGTTCTAATGATTCTGCAATTTCCATAGGCGATGATTTCAGATTTGTTATTTCTTTTAAAATGTCTGTCCTGTAAGCATAAACCCCGATGTGCTTATAATAATTACAAAAATTTAACCATTCCGAATATTTTTTCCCACTTAAAAACGGGATTGGCTGCCTGCTAAAATATATCGCCTGATTATTTTTATCAAAAACCGATTTAACGATATTAAAATTAAAAAGTTCTTCATTTGATGTTATTTTTTTTAATAAGGTTGCAATTTGAATGTTTTTGTTTGTAAAGCAGGAAGCAACTTTTTTAATCTGAACAGGATCAATAAGAGGTTCATCACCCTGAATGTTGATGACAATATCTAATTTTATTCCCGGTGTAGATTTTTTAAGATATTCAATTACTTCATTGCAACGTTCAGTACCACTTTGATGATTTGGGGATGTCATCATCACTTTTCCGTTAAAATTTTTAACGTGATTATTTATTCTTTCATCATCAGTAGCAACAATAATATCTGATAAAACATCAGCTTTTTTAGCCTGTTCATATACTCTTTGTATCATTGATTTCCCGTTGATCATAACAAGTGGCTTACCGGGAAATCGTGAAGATGAATAACGGGCAGGTATGATTCCTATAAAATTCATTTAGTATTTCAAATTAAAAAAGTCCGTGAATTTCTGCATTAACCCTGTCAATGATTAAACCTAAATCTTCAGGCTTTTCTTCCATATCAATATCATCAACGTCAATTATGAGTAATTTTCCTTTATTATACTTTTCTATCCAGGCTTCATAACGTTCGTTAAGGCGTTTTAAATAATCAAGTCTGATTGATTCTTCATACTCCCTGCCTCTTTTTTGAATTTGGTTAACAAGATTAGGTACACTTGAACGAAGATAAATCAACAGATCGGGAGGCTTAATAAATGAACTCATTAATTCAAACAAAGAACTATAATTTTCAAAATCGCGTGTAGTCATTAAGTTCATTGAATGAAGATTCGGAGCAAAGATGTAAGCATCTTCGTAGATGGTTCTGTCCTGTATAACAGTTTTTCCGCTTTGCCTGATTTTGATTATTTGCCTGAATCTGCTGTTTAAAAAATACACCTGAAGATTAAATGACCATCGTTGCATATCTTCATAAAAGTTGCTTAAATAAGGATTTGTTTCAACATCTTCATAATGTGCTTCCCAGCCGAAATGTTTTGATAATAAGCGGGTAAGCGTGGTTTTACCTGAGCCGATATTTCCTGCTATTGCAATATGCATATTTAAAAATTTTAATTTAAAATTATGTTAGATTTTTATTTCATTTATTTTAAGAATTTCATCTATATGTTTTCTGTCATTTGAAAGTCGTGGTACTTTATTTTGTCCTCCAAGTTTCCCTTTTTTCTTCAACCAATTATAGAAAGTATCACGAGGCACTGCTTTTACAATAGGTTCTCTTAATACCATGTTATGATATCTTTTTGCTTCATAATCCGAATTTAATGATTTTATTGCATTATCAAGTGTTTCAGTAAAAAAATCAAGGTTTTCAGGTAATTTTTCAAATTCAATGAGCCATTCATGTGCAGCATTTTCATTATCTTTAAAATATACCGGTGCGGCAGTGTATTCATTAATCACTGCCTTGCATTTTTCGCAAGCAATTGCAAGTGCTTTTTCAGCATTGTCAATTATCAGTTCTTCACCCACCGAATTGATAAAATTTTTTGTTCGACCGGTAATTTTAATTCTGAACGGATCAAGAGATGTAAAAATTATTGTGTCGCCAATCAGATACCGCCATAATCCTGCATTTGTTGAAATTATAATAGCATAATTAGTATTCAGTTCAACTTCATCCAAAGCAAGAGTTTCAGGATTTTCCTTATTCAATTGATCAAGTGGTAAAAACTCGTAAAACACACCATAATCAAGCATTAGCAATAATTCGTCAGAATCCGGTTTATCCTGTATCCCGAAAAATCCTTCGGAAGCATTATAGTTTTCCATATAATTTATCTTATCCGATGGGATAAGATTATGGAATTGTTCTCGATAGGGACCGAAATTTACACCCCCATGAAAAAAAACTTCCAAATTTGGCCAAACCTCCAGCAGATTTGATTTACCGGTAATTTCTAAAATTCTTTTAAGCAGCAATAACATCCACGAAGGAACTCCGGAAATATTTGTAACATTACGGGAAATGGTAGCATGAGCCATTTGTTCTATCTTACTTTCCCATTCATCCAACAAGGCAAGTTTACGTTTTGGCACCCTGATAAATTCAACCCATAAAGGAAGATTTTGAATGATAATTGCTGAGAGGTCGCCCACATAATATTCTTTATTATTTATTTCACTGATGTTATGGCTGCCTCCCATTATCAATCCGCGGCCATCAAATAAAAATGTATCGGGATTATTATTACAATATATTGAAAGCAGGTCCTTCCCTGCTTTAAAATGACATTCTTCAAGTGATTCTGTGCTTACAGGAATAAATTTGCTTTTATCGCTTGTAGTACCTGATGATTTGGCAAACCATTTAATATCGGTGTTCCATAAAATGTTTTGTTCGCCTTTGCGGAGCCTGTCAATATATGGCTTTAACGAATCATAGTCGTTTAGCGGAACACGTTTTTTAAATTTTTTTAAGTTTGTAATTGTTTTGTAATCATATTTCTTTCCCCATTCGGTATCTTTTGCGCTGTAAATGAGTTTTTTAAACCATTCGGATTGCACTTCATGAGGGTATTTCATAAAGAGCTCAATCTGATGGAACCTTTTTTTTATCAACCATGATAATACCGAGTTTATTAAAGCCATATTAATATTATTAAAAGCGGGAATTCAAAATTACAATAAAATTTTGGATTAATGGATGATTAATTTTTTAAATGTTTTTGGTTAATCATTATAGGATTTTTTGTTTTATTAATATTTTCATTAAATTTACTGCCAGGTTTTTCTAAAATTCTTTCCAAAATTTCAAAACCAATTATTGAAGAAATTGGAAAAGTATTAGCTAAACATTGTGGTTTTACCGAAGAAGAATTAGATTTCATAATCAACTATGATATAAAATACAGGATGGGGAATGAATTGTTTGTTGAGGATGAAAATAAATAATAAATTAATTATTTTTGCATTATGTCATTATTTTTTAAAGATCAGGCAACAGAAAAATATCAATTGGCGGATTATAACAAAGAAGAAATTTATGCAGAACCTACTGATAAATATTGAATATTTGTCGCGTGAACATATCCGTTCTACTTTTATGGAAGATTTTACAGAGTTCATACAACAATTCATTCCATCCGACAGATTGTATATAAACTATTTCAATGAAGAGCATGACCCTAATAGAATGTATCCTGTTGATTTTTGTATCAACAAAATGGAAAAACCGGTTTTCCTGTTTGGAATTCCTAATAATGATAAAGCTAAAGATGTTACAGTAAATATATTACAATACGAAAGATGGAGATTGAAATTTCGCCCGGTTGCCGTATTCGAAAACCAAGAAGAAATTAACAGGAAAGTTCTGGCAAGATTCAGCGATGTGGTTGACCGCCAATTCAGTAATCTTTTTTCAAATAAAGAAAGGATAAAAGATTATATTGAAGAAATTATGTAATAATTATTTATTAGAATTGGGTGTGACTGGATATTCATAGCAAATAATATTTGAATTTTAACAAATGATCTGTTTCCCAAATTGTAAGATCAACCTCGGCTTGTCAGTAACAAATAAAAGACCTGATGGCTTTCATAATATTGAAACTGTTCTTTACCCGGTACAACTTTTTGAAACTCTTGAAATTATTAAAGCTTCGGATAATAAATTTTCTTTTCAAACAAGCGGACTGACAATCAAAGGAAATATTGATAATAATTTATGTTTAAAAGCTTATAAAATTTTAGCTGAAGATTTTGATTTGCCTCCTGTTAAAATCTATTTATATAAAAATATACCAATTGGTGCGGGCTTAGGTGGCGGTTCTGCTGATGCCGCTTTTATGATAAAACTTTTAAATGATCTGTTTCAATTGTTTTTGTCATCAGATAAAATAAAATATTATGCCCGACAATTAGGCAGTGATTGTGCTTTTTTTATTGATAACAAAGCTGTTTTTGCTTTTGAAAAAGGTGATTTGTTTGAACAAATAAATTTGAACCTTAAAAATTATTTCATTGCAATTGTTAAACCCGATATTCATATTAATACTTCAAAAGCTTATTCAGGAATAAAACCTGTAAAAAAGGAAAAATCAATAAAAGAAATTATTGAATTGCCTGTTTATGAATGGAAGTTTAATTTATTTAATGACTTTGAAAAATCAATTTTTAAGACCTACCCCGAAATAAAAAATATCAAAGCAAAATTATATGATTCCGGCGCTGTATATTCTGCGATGAGTGGCAGCGGTTCTGCAGTTTACGGGATTTTTGAAAATCAGATTGATTTAAAAGACATTTTCCAAAATTGTTTTGTCTGGCAGGGGAAATTACTTCGGCGCCTTTTGTAAAAGAAAAATTCCGAGCAGTCCAAAAATAATATTTGGTATCCATACTGCAATTGCAGGGGATAAATTTCCGAACGTTGCAAACACAGTTGAAATCTGCATAAACAATATAAAAGCAAAAGTTATTGTTATTCCCAACCCTAAATGCATACCGATCCCACCACGTACTTTTCGACATGATAATGAGACACCGATCAAAGTTAAAATAATAGTAGCAAAAGGTGATGCTATCCGTTTGTTTTTTTCAATTTCATAATCTTTTACTTTATTCGAACCTTTAAGTTTTGCCTGTTTAATATATTGGTTTAATTCCCAGTAATTCATTTCTTCATAATCTTCTTTGTAATAATATAAGTCGGATGGCTGCAATATTAATGTTGTGTCAAGCTCTTTTCCTTTAACGAATTTTTCATCCATGCCTTCAATTGTCCGGATATAATAATCCTCAAAATGCCATTTTTTTGTAATTGTATCCCATTCTAATTTTTCAGCCCTGAATTTATAATACAGTTTTCCGTTTTTGAATTTTTCAAGAGAAAATTTATGACCTAAATTAGTTGAATTGTTATAATTTTCAACATATATAAATGTACCCGGACTTGTTTGCAGATGGATATTTCTGTCTTTATTCTTAGCAAGTTTTTCCATGTATTTATCCTTAAAATCTCTTTTTTTCTCGTTTGTTTGAGGTATTAAAAAATTTGCCAGATAAAATGATAATATTGCTAAAAATGCTGCGGAAATAAAATAAGGTCGTAAAAATCTTCTAAAACTTATACCGCTGCTTAGTATTGCAATTATTTCGGTATTTGAAGCCATTTTTGAAGTAAAGAAAATTACCGAAATAAACGTGAACAGATAAAGAAAAAGATTTACGAAATATGGAATAAAGTTCAGGTAATAAGAGAAAATTATATCATATACAGGTGCATCATTTTCAAGAAATTCGTCTATGTTTTCAGATACATCAAAAATTACTACAATAACAATGAGCAAAGAAATTGCAAAGAAAAAAGTGAAGAGGAATTTTTTTATGATATAAATATCAATTATTTTCATCTGTTTATATTTTACATTCTCGTTCAGTACCAGTTTACAATCTTCTATTCAAATTTTTAACCAGTTGATTTTTCCATTGTGCAAAAGAGCCATTTAAAATTTGCTGATGAGCTTCTTCTGTCAGCCACATATAAAACCGTAAATTATGAATGCTTGCTATCATGGCTGCAAGCATTTCGCCGGCAACAAAAAGATGTCTTAAATATGCTTTTGTATAATAATTATCAACAAACGAAGTACCTTCCTCATCAATGAAGGAAAAATCTTTTTTCCATTTTTCGTTTTTAATATTTAAAATACCGTTTTTTGTATATAATATTCCGTGTCGTGCATTCCTTGTCGGGATAACGCAATCAAACATGTCAATGCCCAAAGCAATGTTTTCCAGAATATTTTCCGGTGTTCCGACACCCATTAAATAACGGGGTTTTTCGATTGGTAGTATTCTGCAAACCAAATCAGTAATTGCGTACATTATTTCGTGAGGTTCGCCAACCGACAAGCCGCCAATAGCATTTCCTGCAGCATTATATGATGAAATTACTTCGGCTGATTCTTTACGAAGATCATTATAAACACTACCCTGAACTATCGGGAACAGTGATTGCCCGTAGCCGTATTTACATTCAGTTTGTTTAAATTGTTTATCGCATCTTTTAAGCCATCTGTGTGTAATTTCCATTGATTTTTTTGCATAATCATAATCGCATGGGTATGGTGTACATTCATCAAAAGCCATAATAATATCTGCCCCGATTATTCTTTGAATATCAATTACTGTTTCGGGTGTGAATTTATGTTTTGAGCCATCGATATGTGATTGAAAAATTACGCCTTCTTCTGTAAGTTTACGTTTATGTGAAAGAGAATATACCTGGTAACCGCCACTATCGGTTAAAACCGGTTTATCCCAGCCGTTAAATTTGTGCAGTCCGCCGGCTTGTTCAATTACATCAATTCCCGGGCGAAGATAAAGATGGTATGTGTTTCCGAGAATTATCCCTGCTTTGATATCATCACTTAATTCCCTGAAATGAACAGCTTTAACAGCACCGGCTGTACCAACCGGCATAAAAACAGGTGTTTTGAACTTTCCATGTTCAGTATGGATTTCGCCTGCACGCGCGTGTGAATTTTTATCTATGCCGGAAATTTTGAACTTCATATCAAAAAATTTTTCTCAAAGATAAATGATATTCGTAAAG
>JAUXFX010000074.1 GCA_030622635.1 Bacteroidota bacterium | reverse complement strand
TATTAAAATAAAGCACACATTTATAGTGTGCTTCTTATCAAGCGAACCCGGCGGGACTCGAACCCACAACCTCCTGATCCGTAGTCAGGTGCACTATCCAATTATGCTACGGGTCCTTATTTTATTTTGCAAAATTAATTATTTTATTTGGATTTTAAGAAAATAAATTGAATATATAAGCCAGGAATTAACAAAACTTATTCAGATGAATAAACCTCCTTTCCTCCAACAAAAGTCTTAACAACTTTTACATCGGGAATTTTATTTACATCAATTTTCATAATATCTTTATCCAACACAACAAAATCTGCATTTTTTCCGAGTTCAATACTTCCTTTTTCGTTTTCCTCAAAACTGCCTTTTGCAGCCCATATTGTCATGGATTTCAGAGCTTCTTCACGAGTTAAGGCATTTTCCATTTGAAACCCATTTTCAGGATAAGCTTTCAAATCTTTTCGTGCCACTGCTGCGTAAAAAGTGTATAAAGGATTAATATCTTCAACAGGAAAATCAGTTCCGCTGATAATCCATCCATTTTGCTGAAGAAGTTCTTTAAATGCATAAGCACCTTTTATGCGCTTCTCTCCTAACCTATCTTCCGCCCAATACATATCTGAGGTTGCATGTGTTGGCTGAACCGATGGAATAATTGAATATTTCTTAAATAATTTAAAATCATCGGGATGTACCACTTGTGAATGTTCTATGCGCCATCGAAGGTCGTTTGTGTCTTTTAAAAACTCACTGTAAATATTCAAAATAAACCTTACTCCTGAGTCGCCGATTGCATGTGTGTTAACCTGATAACCGTATTTTAATGCTTTTTCACAAATATTCCTGTATAAATCCGGGCTTTCCATTAACAACCCAATATTATCAGGGTCATCACTGTATGGTTCCATTAAAAGTGCACCTCTTGAACCAAGTGCTCCGTCGGCAAATAACTTTACAGACCGAACAGTTAGATGATCTGTTTTATAAGGACCGTTTTTAACAAATTTTTCAAGATTTTCGTCAGTAGCACTTAGCATTGCATTAATCCTTATTTTTAATTCACCGCTCGCGTGGAGAGAATCAATCAATTCTACTATTTCTTTATCCAGATATGCATCAACAACCGAAGTTAATCCACATGCAAAGCAATTATCCTGCGCTTTTACCAAAGCATTTATTTGTTGATTTATATCCGGTTTTGGAATTATTTCTCTAAACAAATCAATAGCATTGTCAATTAAAATACCGGTTGGTTTGCCGTCTTTTAATTTTACCTCACCTCCTTCAACTTTTGTTTTTGCAGTTATTCCCGCTCTTTTTAATGCTTCACTGTTAACCAGAACGGCATGCCCGTCCACTCTTGTCAAAGAAACAGGATTGTTTGGAAATAATTCATCCAATTTACTTTTTTCAGGAAATTCTTTTTTTTCCCAATCATTTTGATCCCAGCCCCTTCCGGTTATCCATTCAGATGGATTTTCTTTGTGAAACTTTTTCACAATTTCCAAAACTTCTTCAAATGATTTTGTACCTGTTAAATCTGCATTTCGTTGCAAGCCAAGTCCATAATAATAAAAATGACAATGACCATCAATAAAGCCGGGATATATAGTTTTTCCGATAGCATTATATATAATTGGAGCACTATATTTATTTAGGATTTCTTTATCTGTTCCTATATCAAGGAATTTCCCATTTTTAACTGCAAAACTTTTTGCTATTGAAAAATTTTTATCAACAGTATAAACTCTTGTATTTAATACAATAATATCAACTTTTTCTTTTATCAGGTTGCATGAAAGTATATTCATTATCAGTAAACTAATTATTAAAAATTTTATTCTATTCATAATTTTTTTATTAATTTCACAAAGGCAAATGTATAAATTAAATGTATCGAAATTTTAAACTATCATATAATTTGTGAAAAATTTATTTTAAATATCAAATTATTAAAATGATTTTTATACATTTGTCCAATTAATTTAAATCTATTTATTATGAATAATAAAACAATTTCTCCAAGGTTCATATTTATTATATCGGTAATTATTATTGGTGCTTTCATGCGACTAATACCACATTGGCCCAACTTTACTCCTATTGCAGCTATTGCTCTTTTTGGAGGAACATATTTCGGAAAGAAGTATCTGGCATTTATTGTTCCGATAGCTGCTTTGTTTTTAAGCGATCTTATTATCGGATTTCACAGTAATATGACTGCAGTTTATGCAAGTTTTGCAATTATTGTTGTTTTAGGGTTTTATCTAAGAAACCGGGTAAAAGTTAGTTCTGTTATTATAGCATCATTAAGTTCATCAGTGATATTCTTCCTGATAACAAATTTTGCAGCCTGGTTAGGCAATCCGATTTATCCACAAAACTTTATTGGTTTAATGGAAAGCTACACTGCAGGTTTAATATTCTTTAATAACGGAACATATGGAATTTCCTTCTTTTTAAATAATGTTTTTGGAACACTGTTTTATAACGGTTTGTTCTTCGGTTGTTTTTATTTAGCTCAGCTAAAATTCCCTGTTCTGGCAAAATCTAAAATCTAAATTCGAAACAGTTATTTAAGCTGTGAACGTTTATAATAAAGCTGTCCAATTAATGGATAGCTTTTTTTTATCTTATCATTTTTAAGTTCAAATCTTTTAATATTTTCCGTATTTCGGAAAATATTTCCCAATTTGAGACATTTATTAAATATGTAATAATTTATTATTGTCTATTAATCAATCTTTTATGGCATTGGCATAAGTATTGTCAATAATTTTATTGAAATTAAATTTATTTATAAATGAACAATAAAATTATAAAGTCATGAAAAAGATAATTCTTATTTTAGTAATAATTACTTTTGCTTTTACAGCTTGTAAGAAAAGCTTTGAAACTATTGATATAAATGAGCAAAGTAATAGTAAAACAATGTCAGACTTAAATATCAACCCTGATTTCAACTGGAAAACAGTAAAAGATGTTAATGTTGATATTTGCTGTGCTGCTAACGATGTTGTGTACATCAAATCTATCGAAGGAGATGTTTATCATAAAGCATTTCTAAGTTCAAAAGAAAACTATTTTACAAAAATTACACTTCCTACTTATGTTTCAGTAGTAATTCTTGCACAAGGCGGAACAAATACAACTATCCCTATTACAGGAAATAAAATAAGTTATACATTTAATTAATAAAATAGTATTAATTATTTTAAAGAAAATTTAAACTTAAATTGAAATGTCATGAAAACTTTAAAAATATTAACAAAGAAGATATTTACAATTATTATAATTATTATATTTTTTTCATCTCATAATTATATACATGCTCAAA
This sequence comes from Bacteroidota bacterium, assembly GCA_030622635.1. GTDB lineage: Bacteria > Bacteroidota > Bacteroidia > Bacteroidales > JADFUO01 > JADFUO01. The sequence continues at coordinate 10,180 of JAUXFX010000074.1, read as the reverse complement.
AATGTCACGGTAATTTTGGTGACTATGTATGGAATGATGCAAATGGAGATGGTGTTCAGAATGCAGGTGAAACCGGTATTCAAGGTATCAGAATAATTGCTAAAAAAAACGGTTCATATTATAAAGACAAATATACTAATGCAAATGGTCTTTATAATATTAGTTACAATGGAACTGGAAATTATACAATAGAAGTAGATCAGACAACAGTTCCTGCTTATTATACTGCAACCACAACACAGACATATTCAGTAAATATTACAGGTGGTAATTCAAATTATTATAATCTTGATTTTGGATATCAGGATCAGGAAAATTGCACGGTTACTAAAGCAAATGGAGGTGGATTTTTTACAACTATTACTTCTGTTGTTAATAATGGTGGAAGTTACACAATCGTTCTTACAATTGAACACAATGGATGTCCCGGTCCTGGTTGTAAAGAACTTTCTCATTATTCAGTTGAAGCAGATGTTGGCACATACTCAAATGTTAGTGTAAATATTATTTCCGGAAATATGACGTATGGCAGTATTGATATGGGTCCGAATCTTGGAGGTGACCCTTTTGATGGTTTCAAAATTGATGACACAGAGGATATAGGTGATGGAGAAGCAGGTGTATTTACAATTACATACACTATTGATTATCTTCAGGATCAGCAAACTTCAGCAAAAGCCGGTCAAAATTCACAAATTGCAAGTTTTGTAGTTGCAGATTTTCAACAAGTACTTAATTGTAGCGGAGGAAATAACCCGCCGGTTGCAGTTGACGATAATTATAATACAGCAGTTAACACACCTGTTTCTAATAATGTAATAAGTAATGACAGTGATCCTGATGGAGACAATATTACTGCAAATACAACTCCGGTAAGTGGACCGTCGCATGGTTCGGTTACTCTGAATTCTGATGGTAGTTTCATTTATACACCAAACACCGGATATACAGGAACAGATACATTTGTTTATGAAATTTGTGACGATGGAACACCTTCATTATGTGATCAGGCAACTGTAACAATTACTATTCAGACTTCTAATGATAGTGATGGTGATGGAGTACCGGATGCAGATGATGATTACCCTTACGATCCGGACAGAGCATTTGATAATTATTATCCGGCTACCGGTTATAGTACACTTGCATACGAAGATCTCTGGCCAGGTAAAGGAGATTATGATTTTAACGACCTTGTACTTGATTTTAAGTTCCAAATGGTTACAAATGCATCCAATAAAGTAGTTGAAATATTTGGTGAATTTATTATTAAAGCATTTGGTGCCGGATATGAAAACGGTTTCGGTTTTCAGCTTGCTAATAATAATGTAGCTCAATCTGATATTACAGTTACAGGTTATGAACTGCAGGAAGGATATATTACACTTAATGCCAACGGTACAGAAGCAGGACAATCTAAACCAACAATAATTGTTTATGACAACACATTTAATATTATGCAACATCCCGGACAAGGAACCGGATTAAATACAGATCCGCTGGCTCCATACGTTACTCCGGATACTGTTAATATCACAATGGATTTCACACATGATACTTATACTTTAGCACAGATAGACATTCCTAATTTTAATCCTTTTCTAATAGTAAACCAAAACAGGGGTATTGAAGTTCATTTACCTGATTATGAACCAACAGATATGGTTGATCAAGGTTATTTCGGAACTTTTGATGATGATAGTGATCCATTAACTGGAAAATATTACCAAACTCAAAATAATTTACCATGGGCTATTAATATTTATGAAAGTTTTGATTATCCAAAAGAAAAGATTCAGATACCAAATGCATATAATCATTTTGTGGAATGGGCTGAAAGTGGTGGAACCAGCTTTCCCTATTGGTATCAGGATAATCCGGGTTATCGAAATGATGCTAATATTTACGTTGTACCCTAAAAATTAATTAGTTTTATTAAAAAGCTATCTGGCCTTCACCAGGTAGCTTTTTTTTATTCAAACAAACCCTCATCTCTTTCTAATAGCAGGATTGAATGCTGAGAAACTATAAAATATCTTTCATTATTATAAACAATTTCAATAGCATGCTTTTGCATAAAAATTGCCAAATCGCCTTCTCTGGCTTGTAATGGAACATATTTGATTTTTTCATCAATTTTTTTCCATGCTTCGTCTTCTTCAGAGGGAAATGGAATAGGATATCCCGGACCGCATTTGATAATATATCCTGTGCGGATTTCTTCTTTTTCCTTATAGCCGGGTGGTAAAAATAATCCGCTTTTTGTTTTATTTGATAAGGTTTTTTGTTTTATCAATACCCTGTCGCCAACAACAATAAGTTTATTTAAATTTTTTTTATCTGATTTTTCCATTTTAATATTTTCTTAAATTACTGATATATAGCTTATTTTAAAGCATTTTTCTGCTTACAAATATATTAATTTAATATACGTAAACTTCATATTTACAACTAATTGCGGTATGCAGTATGAGCGTTTGTGTGCGCCCTGAATGGCAAATATAATAAAAGTTCTTTGAATAAATAAAATTTCTAAGAAAATCCAGAGGGTGAAAGTCCCTTACACACTCGGGTAACGCTGGGAAGTGTCTATCCATACGGATACATACGTACTAATGATACGAAGTGAATCCGTACGACTAAAAGGAGTCCGTATGGATGGACTTCGTGTCACTTGCTTCTCTTCATATGACTGAAAGGAATCCGTATTGACGTATGGTGGTGTGCCTGCCCAGTAATGTTTCCAGTCATCAATATCTTTCAGTTTGCTCAAAGAAGCCAGCTTTTTTTACTGTAATGGAAGTCAGTACGTTTCATGTCCCCCTGTTTGAAATATATACCACCGAATATTAGTCTTGCCAAAACAACGAGACCTACCGATTGTAAATAATCAATTTTGGGAAAGTTAAATAAATCTGGCAATAATACATTCCAAAGAAGCATAACAAATACTCCAAAGATAACGGCTAAAATCAACGATTGAATTAAATTGTCAATAATGCCATTATCGTGGTCATCTTCATACTTCTTCTTTAATTTTAATACTTCTTTTAACTCTTTTGTGTCCATACTCTTGTTATTATAACTCAATAAAATGATTTTCCAATATATCACGAAGTTTGGCCAAAGCCCTATGTCTTCTGGAAAGTAATGTGCCCATGGGTGTATTCCATTCTTTTGATAATTCTCTTACTGTTTTTCCTTCAAACTCGTTTGCAATAATTATAGATTGATATATGTGTGGCAATTGTTGTACTGCCCAGTGTAGCTTTTGGTATAGTTCTTTTTTTTCCAATTCTCTGTCGATGTTTTCATATTCCTTTTTCGATAATACCTTCAATGTTTTTCCTGTTTTTCTCTTTTTGTACCAATTAAGTCTTTAATATAATAGATGATGTTGAAATAATAATATTGCATTTTGGGAATAAATAAATCAAAATTTTGCCATCATCGAGTTATGATTGAATAATATCTTTGAAAAATCATCTATTATCTATTCAATCTATTATGAAAATTCTACAAATTCAAATTATTTTTCTGAATTATCAAGAATATTATACTTAGCTTTTCGCTCATTCCATCTTTCACGGGCATACTGTTGCATATCTGTAATCATATCACTCTCATCTACAATTTCCAAACCTAATATGGTTTCAATTATATCTTCCATTGTTACAATTCCATCCATTCCACCATACTCGTCTACAATAAGAGCGATATGTTCTTTTTTTTCGAGTAAAACTTCCCATAAATTCAAAAGTGTTTGAAATTCATGAACAACTACAATTTCTCTACAAATATCCCGAAGTTTTAAATTAGTTTCTTCTTCAGCAAGTTTTTCAAATACAGTTTGCCGAAAAATATACCCTGTAATATTTTCATTGTTTTTTGAATAGACAGGAATGCGTGAAAAATGAAGAAACTCCTTTTTTATAAGAAATTCTTCTAATGACATGTTTTCATCTGCAACTGTAACAACTACTCTGGGTGTCATTATATCCGAAACTTTTACAGTTCTAAGACGGATTAAATTTTGAATAATTTTATTTTCTTTTTCCTCAAAAATCCCTTCTTCTGTTCCAATATTAGCCATCGCTGATATTTCTTCTCTACTTGAGGACAGTTCATTTCTGTTCCTGGTAAATAGATTTGTTAAGTAACCCGTCATTATAACTAATGGAAAGGTAATAATTACCATAGTATTGATAATTATTCCGGAAACCAATGCCAATCTTCTCCAATACCTTGCACCAATTGTCTTAGGAATTATTTCAGAAAAAACTAATATTAAAAGTGTAAGGATAGCAGAAATAATCCCAAAATATAATTCACCAAACATCTTTGTTGCTTGTACTCCAACCCCTGCTGCTCCAATAGTATGTGCAATTGTATTCAAAGAAAGTATTGCAGATAATGGTCTTTCTATATTATTCTTTAATTTAATAAAAGTTGTTGCTGATTTATTACCACTTTCTTCTTTTACAATCAGGAAAGACATGGGCGTTGAAAGTAAAACAGATTCCATTATAGAACACAGGAATGAAACAAATAAGGCTAGAAATAAATAAAATATCAGAAGAATCATTACAGTTTATAGTTTTAATAATTCATCAAAGAAAATTTAGTTCCAAGGAAGGATCTTTTTCAATCGCACCCATTAAAGCCAGGGTTGCTCCTTGATAATTCTTTTCATTGGCTAATTAAATACGTTGCAGAATTAGCTTTTCGGCAGCCATATTCATTAGTCTATTTTTGATGTTAAATTACAAAAAAAAATATCATCAGGATCTCAGGAGTTTAAGTGGAATGCTGAAGAACTACCTGCAGGATGTATTATTACAGGATTAATGATAATTCTGGAAGAATTGGTATCGGCAAGCTGCAGAAATACAGGCGTTTAGGCGTTGAGTTGTTTAGGCGTTTAGGTGTTTAGTAGTTTAATTATTTAACAATATGACAATATAGCAGTATATCTGTTTATCTGTTTATCGTTTATTTTCTCCTTACTCCGTACTTTTTACCGCCTACCGCCTACCGCCTACCGCCCTCTGCCGAAACCGCGTCCATAGCCTTGCCTGTTTCCTCTTCCACAACCTTGTCCACGGCCATAACCTTTTCCTCTGTTTTGCTTGTAGTTTTGTTCAAACCATGTTTTCTGTTCAGGCGTGAGTAATTTAGAAATGTTGTTGGAATGGTTCTCTCGCTCGGTGTTCATCTTTGTTTTAATAGATGCCGCTTTGGTGGCATCAGCCTCTGAACGGAATTCCAGGCGCAACTCATCCATCGTTTTTTGATGTGTGCTGCTTAACCCATCAATTTTTGACTTTTGTTCAATTGTAAGGTCTGGAATGTTTTGACAAATATCTCCACGATTTGTACTCTGTGTAAATGCAACTGTAGCTATCATTAATGCTACTGCTGTCAATAAAACTTTTCTGATTTTCATTTTTATGTAACTTTAAAATTAAACTTATATTGATTATTCTATACTAATATTCTGTTTAGTGGGTAACCTTAGGTTACCATCTGGCGAAATCATCGATTTGAATATTTCATGTAATTTTTCTTTTTGTTTATTATTACAAATTTTTTTCATGTTGAGATAGTATTCAATTGTTTGGTGCTTAAGTTCCCTGTGTAAATCGCCGATTGATTCTGAAAACTGATATAACTTAACCGTATCAGGTTGGTGTTTTGCTAATTCATCAAGCATTTCTTCTCTTACGTATTGCATGTTACTTATTATCTGGTTTGATTGTGAATGAAATATCTGGCGAAAGGTCCTGAACTGATTATGTTGCTGCCGGTTTAGATTTAATTCATCCCTGAAAAAGCGACCAAGATGGTCATTGGGCACTTCGATTCTTTGCTCATCATCTTCTCTTATCACTAAAAAAAATGTGGTCGCATTTGTTGCAATCAAAAAAAGAATGATCAGTATCAGGACTTTATTTTTCATCTCTTGTATTAATAAGCAGGTTTTCTAATTTTTCTAGTTGTATATCATTAAAATATGCAATGTTTGGATCGTATATGTTTTCATTTACGGGCCTGGTAATAAATGTTCCAACAAAAATTCCCAATGATACCATAACCACACTTAAGGCAGGAAAAAATACTTTTCTGAATATAAATACAAGAGTTGTTGATTTACGCTCTCCCCTTTCTATCTTTTGCATGATACGTGTAAAAAGAAATGGATTAGGTTTTTGCGCTTTTTCTTGTATGATGATATATTCTAATTCCTTATTCATCATTTGTCGTTTTGTTTATTAGTAACATGAGTGATTCAAAACTTGCGGTTCATGTAGAAATCTTTTAATTTATTTTGCAAATTCTTTTTCGCCCTGTGCATTAACGATTCTACTGCGGAAAGGGAAACGTGCATTATTTCAGCAATTTCTTTGTAGGATAAGTCATCATATTTATGCAAAATAAATGCTGTTCGTTGATTTTTTGGTAATTTATCAATAGCATGATGCAGTTGTTTTTTAATATTCTCCCCGGCTTGCTCTTGCTCCTTATAATTATCTTCATCCGCTTTGTCAGTTCCCCAAAGTGTTTCAAAATTTTTAATGACGTTTTTTGTTTTTTCTTTTCGTAAATGATTTAAGGACTTATTGATGGCAATGCGATATAACCATGTGGAAATTTTAGAATTCCACTTAAATTTATCTATTGAAATATATGCTTCTACAAAAACATCTTGCACGATTTCTTCTGCTGCTTCTTGTTGGTGCACAAATCCCATACAAGAGCGGAAAATCATCAAATGATATTTGTCGTAAAACTCCCTAAAAGCCTGTTGATTTCTATTTTTTATGGCTGATATTAGTTCTTCATCCTTCATCCTTCACAGATTGAGAAGCATTTTTTATTAGACACGAAAAATAAAAAAACTTGTGGTAATTAGATCTTTACTTTGTCTGGCTGGAGATTCCGGTGAAAGTGAATACCTAATATCGGAGTTAAATGAGTACTTGAATCCAGGACTTTGGGATATCATAATATGTTGATTGCATGAAAGTTGTAATTCTCAGGATTTTTCTATTGAGGTGTTCAAATATTTCCGGATACAAGTGTCCACTGGCTCCGGTATATGCAGCAATGTGATAAAATATGCTTAGTTATGGTTTAAACAAATACCTTTCGCACTCAAAGTTTTACAAATTTCTTGCTGATATTAAATTCATCTGAGTTGATAAGAATTTGATATACTCCGTTATGGAGTGATTCAATATTTATTAGCAGATGACCTTCTCCATTTGTCATACCTTGTTCTTGCTGTATTATTATTTTACCGGTCATGTCTATCACGGCAATTTGAACTCTGAATGATCGTTTGCTATTCAATTTCAGGTGAAGCAGCTTATTTGCAGGGTTGGGGTATACCTTAAAGGGAGGGAAATTCATATTGTTGTCAATTCCAATCACCATATCATTTTCAAACCAAACAACCTTACCATCGTCATATGAAGTAGATAATACATCCTGATCGCCGTCATTGTCAATATCCGAACAGAAAACCGTCCCGGGATGTATGAGATCCTCTGAAATGATCTGCAGCTCACCAAAAATCCCATTTTCTTCATTCTCAAACCATCCCAATATATTCCAATCCCAAAAGGAGCAGATGACATCCTGATCATCATCATTATCCAGGTCGCACACAAATATACTTCTTGTTCCATATGTACTATCTACTTGCAAAATTGTATGCATCAAAGGAAATTGTGTATTACCGTCATTTTCAAACCACCCAATCCAAACATCATCATTACTACCTACAACGTCTATATCGCCATCATTGTCAATGTCTGCCGGATAAACGCAATAAGGATATCCTTCGTCAGATATAATATTTTTATTATATATAGAACCATCAATGTTCTCAAACCATGTAAAACCATATTCTGCTGCAACTACATCTATATCCCCATCCTCATCCAGGTCAGTGGGGTATAATGCATTAAATTCACCACTCCACATGCCTCCAATAGTCCCAAATACACCATTGCCCAGATTAGGTTCCCAGTTCAATCCGGGATTTGGAGGATCCCAGGAAGAGATCAGGTCGGCATCACCATCCCCGTTTATATCAGCTGATGTTACAAACCTTGGGCTATGCTGATAGCTTGATTGCACTTCCTGGCCAAGTTCGAATGTGCCATCCTGCATGTTTTTATACCAGAAAAGGCTGTGCCAATCGTTTGTAAGCACATCAGTATAATTATCATTATCAATGTCAATCGCATATATAGATCTGACATTTTGATTTGATATAATATACTCATCACCAAATACTCCTTCATTTATATTTTCATACCAGCATACATGCGTTGGGATATAGGACAATACCAACACATCATCATCATTGTCATTATCAAGGTCAATGGCTATTGCACTGCTTCCATTACAGGTTCCCCCATTCACCAAATGCATCACCCAAAAATTTTGTGAAGACAAAACCTTTGAAAAACAGAGAATTAAAACAATTATTAAAGCGTAATAAATATAAGTTTTCATGGTATCTAATATATTTAATCATCATAAATATAATCATCCCCAGGGAATAAAGCAAAATTTGAGGTTAAAATTTCGATAAATGAATAGGTTGGTGGTTAGTGCAAAAATGGTGCTATGTAGTTCAGGACTCAAGACGCAGGTCGCAAGACACAGGATAAGTTTTTTAATACAAACCTTATCCCCTGGTAATTATAATTATACTTAATTTTATAGCTGAGCATAAAATAATTTGTAGCATATGAAAACAAGAGTAATTCTTTTGCTGCTTTTAACTTCTATTTTTTTGATAAACATTTCATTTGCTGAAGATGTACCAAGAAATAAAGCCAGAATAATTGCGAAGAATGTTTATTATGAACGTATAAATCTGATTCATGAATTTGCCTTTCATAATATTGAATTTTTTGAAAGTTACACGGTTTACAGGGAATCACTTCCCGTTTTTCACGTGTTTAATTTGCCAAATTCAAAAGGATATATTCTGATTGCTGCTGACGACCGGTCATACCCTGTCCTTGCTTATAGTTTCAGCGGAAATTATAAACACATGGATCCGAATCTGCCACCTGGATGCAAAATATTCATTAATAGTTATATAGATCAGATTTTGCATATTAAAAAACAAGAATTATCCAGGTCAGCTGAGATTGAAGAAACCTGGAAAATGTATGGTTCAAATGATGTTATAGAACGTAGCTTTGAGTTAAATAATGTTCCTCCATTGTTATCAAGCAAATGGGGGCAAGACTTCTATTATAATGATTCTTGTCCCGAAGATCCTTTAGGTCCCAATGGTCATGTTTTAACCGGGTGTGGTGCAGTGGCCATGTCACAGGTTATGAAATATTATAATTACCCTTCACAGGGTAATGGTTCAAAAAGTTATAATTGTGGAATATATGGAACATTGTCCGCTAATTTTGGGGCTACTACATATAATTGGTATAATATGCCCGATTCACTCACTTCCTATTGTCCTGATATTGCCTTAACCATGTTTCATTGTGGGGTATCAGTGAGTATGGCTTATGGCCCAAATTATTCTGGTTGCTACAACACCGCAGTGGTATCTGCTCTGGAAAATTATTTCAATTATCCCGTAACAGCTCATTGGAAATCGAAAACTAATCCGGACTGGGAGTTCTGGGTAAGAAATGAACTGGATAATAACTATCCATTGATATATTCCGGGCAAGACCCTTCTTACGGAGGCCATTTATTTGTTTGTGACGGCTATCAGAGTTTGCACGAATTTCACTTTAATTGGGGATGGGATGGAGACTATGATGGCTATTATACACTCTCAAACCTTAACCCGGGCACATTTAATTTTACCTGGAATCAAGAAGCCATTTTTGAAATGAATCCTGTTCCGGCAATTGCATCCGATTTCAGTTGTAGTACAGGAAGTATATGTGCCGGAGAATCCGTATCTTTTTCAGACAATTCCACGGGGAATATTATTTCATGGAAGTGGTATTTTCCTGGTGGATCACCATCCATTTCAACATCACAAAATCCAATTGTGCTTTATCCCACGCCTGGTACTTACGATGCGTCGCTAAGGGTGACAGATGGAGTATCGTCTGATTCGATAACCAAGTCAGACTATATAACTGTTAAAACTTTACCTTACATTAACATTGGAGCAGAT
>JAUXFX010000213.1 GCA_030622635.1 Bacteroidota bacterium | reverse complement strand
TTTATAATCTGTATCAGTTTCTCTAAGAGTGTAATCGTTATTCCAGATTCCTTTTTCATTTAGTATTTTTATCTGTGATTTGTTGTAAGCAATTAACTTATTTTCTAATGAAAAATGTTTATCATCAAATATATCAAACCATTTTCTGTCAATTTTTTTTGCTAATATAAACATATAAATCAATAGCTTCCTTCCAAACAGTCAGCTTTCTATATCCTCTGTTAATATTTTTGTTTCTTTCTACCAGCTCATTCATTCATTCAAAAGTTCAATCATGTGTAATCATTCATCCAATCATCCAATCAATCATTCATCCATTCCTTTTCCTTCTACTCTACCTACTTTCTCAACCACAAATTGATAACAATACCCCCCATTACTCCACTACTCCATCACTCCACTATTCCTTCTTCAATCAATCATTCATCCATTCATCCATTCATTTTCTTTCTTCGCTCACTACTTTCTTAATCACGAATTTATTTTGTCATCGAATTAAACGAATTATTTTTTTTCTTTTTTTCGTGAAATTCGATGATAAATATTTTTTTAGATGATAAGTTTTTTGATGATTAATAACGGATTAAGTATTATAATTCTTTTGATAATTTAATTGCATGCCGGAACAAATTATCATTTATTCTATAGCCAATGTTTCGAAGTTTATTTAAATATGTTTCAGTGTCTTCTATAATACCCCTTTTCATTAAAAGTAAAATTAACCCAATAGTACCAATCACCTCTATATTTAAACTATACGCACAGTTTCTGGCGGCTTTGTCATCCAGGGCGGCGATAAATCCATCATTTGCTTTTGAGATAGCAATCACTTCAGTTTCACCTTTTCCCAAATCCCAGGAATTAATATAGGATGGTATATTTCCAACATCCCTGATATATGAATTTCCTTTATCAGAAATCCATTTGTGGGCTTCATCATTATACTGGAGGATTTCGTCTTTTACTCCTGTGGGTATAACAAATTCTTCAAACATAGATGGCACGTAACCAATCAATTCCAGCTTTGCTAAAAAAATAATAGGTGAAGCATTAATTACAAGCTTCATATTCGTTGCAGATATAAATTAGGTTTACTTTATTGAATAGGATTACCCAAATTCATTTCATGATCCAACTCTTCATTTGACATCTGGAATGGGGATACACTATGTTGCTTTAGAATTTCCAAAAATTCTTGTCTGGATATGTTGCCTATTTCGGCTGCTTTGGATTGTGATATCTTGCCTTGTTCATACCATTTAGATAATGCTGCTGCCAACATTTCACGGGCAAAGTCATCAGGATTTTGCCTTAAGGCGGAAAATGCATTTTCGGGGATATTTAGTGTTAATTTATAACTCATTTAAATTTTTTTATACTACTATAACGAAAAAACAGTGAATTTGTTACAGTGTAGGAATTCTTTTTTGTCCACGGATTACACTGATTATCACGAATACTTTTGTCATCGAATTTCTCGAATTAAACGAATTTACCTGGCTTTTTCATGGAATGTCATAGCCTTTTTACTTAGTTGATTCACGGATTTGTCTTTCCATAAATCTTGTTGCCATTTTGTATAATCGAATGGTTCACGTAAAAGCAGGCTGATAAACTTTTCCATTCCAACATTTCCTAATGCATCCGTTAGAACTTTAATTCCTTTTAACCTTAATTCTGTATCAGTAATCATGTTTTATTCCTCCATTTGATTAATAAACGGATTGTCGAGTTGAAAGAAGATCGAAGACCGATGACCGATAACCGATTTCTGTCCACAGATTTCACAGATTATTTTTGTTGTGTTTATGCAAAATGGTTTATATTTTTCTTTTTTTTAATTTCACAGTGGTAGCATACTGGGTTGTAATCTGTGGACAGTAATCTATCTTCTGTTTTCTCCCTATTTTTTACTGACAAGAGAATTTTTTCCACCGTCAATTATATCCTTTGCAATTATTTTAATAATATCCTCTTCTGAAACATGATAATCCCAGTACAGGCTTTTATAAAAATTTATTGTTTTCTTATCTAATTCCATATTGACTTCATCGAATTTCTCGAATTGAACGAATTATTATTATTATTTTTTCGTGTAATTCGTGAAATTAGATGATAATATTTTTTCAACAAATTCAGATGATTGTTTTTTCATCGAATTAAACGGATTTTACTAATTTATTTTTCGCGTTGCAATCTCAGTTAAAAATTGCCTTATTTCATTATCACCTGTTTCATATCCCGGCATATTAATAATATTGTTTAGAGAATTCTGATATAAAAGGTAAAAGCTTTTTTTGTTCAGGCGATAATACTTCTTGATGCATGTCGCTTAAAGTATAAATTAAAAAAATTTACTACTTGCGGAAAATAATTAATTCTTTCTCTTGATGTTTGTTTATAAAAAATCTCTGCTACTTTATTTATTCCAATAAGTTCAAACAGTTTTTTTACGGATTTAATATCTCCGTAGTTTAAAATTGTTTCAACAAGAAATTCCTGACTAATATTTATTTCGATCCCGATACTTCAGGATTGGTTAAAAACATTCAATAAGCAACACACAATAATCAATAAACAAGTAAAAATTTATAAAAGTATTGAAACTGCGAAGTCAAATATGTAGAAATAATGAAAATCCATCCATACGACTGAAAGGAGTCCGTATGGACGGATTTGCTTCGCTTCATATGACTGAAAGAAATCCGTATGGACGGACTCCCTTTGGTCGTTGAATATTGTATGTTGAGTGTTGAATGTTTAATTCCTAATATCAATTATTTATCATATATTATTATAAACTATTTCTTAGATAAAAAATCGCTGAAAGCTTTCGGGGGAAGACTGAAGACTGCCCTCCGGATACAGCTTCGCCACGTCACTCACATAAAATGTTTGTAGCTGATTGGGGTTTATACTAATTCTTAACAAGTTTTGCGAAGCATAGCTGTTTAGAAGTAGTTATGCGTGCGGAACAGACCTATAAAACTTTTGCATTTCTGTTCCGCATTAGTATAACTGTATATATAATAAATTATGCCAGTTGCCTGACAGTGCTTTTATGTACCCGGGCTATTAAAGATATACCGAGTTGTTCTATGCTTAACTTTATTGTGTTTTTTCCAAGCTGTTCAATTTTTCCTGCTTTTCCTCTTAGCGGTCCTTCGGTAATTTCCACTCTTTCATTAATTTTAAAAGTAATATTTGAACCTTTTGTTTTGTGTAAAAACTCCTTAATGTTTTCAATTTCAAATTCCCTCACTATTGCAGGTTTACCAAGATAAAAAATAAATCTCACAACTCCGTAAACTTCAAGTATCTTAAACCTGTCTTTTTCATTAGCTTTAATAAACACATAAGAATTGAACAAAGGTACTTCAACTTTCTTTTTCCTGTCGCTCCACTTCCGGATTACTTTTTGCAAAGGTAAGTAAGTTTCAAATCCTTCCTCAAGCAGGCGTTCATTTACCTTTTTTTCAGCTCTGGGTTTTGTGTATATTACAAGCCAGTGTTTTTCGTGATTCATAGTATTAAAGTTTACCACCCCTAGCCCCTCCTAAAATAGGAGGGGAATATGTTTTTTTACAACCTTTTTCCCTACTTCATACTCCTTACTCCCTACTCCTTACTCCCAACTCCCTACAATATCACTCCTTCCACAACAACAAAGGTTCAATACCTTTTTTATTTTTTCTATAATTTTCAAATTCGTCAGGAGTAAATACCAAATAACGAATTCTTCTTTTGATCATTTTTTCTACTTTTTCAATAAGCTCAATCAAAAAAGTTTTATTAATATTTCCAACAAAAATTAAGTCAATGATGTTATTATCTATTCCTCTGGCAAAATCACCTACTACAAATACACATTTTATTTCACCAAGTTTATTAACAACAGTTTCAATTATCCGGTCAAAGCCTAAATGTTTCCTTAATAAATTGTTTATTGCATTAAATAATGGGTGTTCGGTATTTGCCCGGAAGAATTTTTTGTTTCCTTTATATTGTGATTTTAATAATCCGGCTTTTTCAAAACGTATCAGTTCAATCCTGATGGAGTTTGTTGATTCACCGAACTCATTTTCAAGACTGCGTAAATAGGCACTGGAGTTGCTGTTCAGGAAGAATTTCAGCAGCAGTTTAATGCGGGTTTTGGAGGTTATTAATGTATCAAGCATATTTTGCTGATATTTAAAAATAAATTACTTTTTACAAGATATTTAGAGTAATTAACAAAAGTATTATATATCTTGCAAAACGAAAACGAGTAACAAAATTACTCAATATTAAACAAAAGTCAAGTTTTTTTTGAAAAAATTTTAAGATATTTCTGTAATTTGTTGATATAGAATGGATTTGTTATGGTAATTTATTTTCAAACAATTCCGGTCTGAGTACCTGGGATAAAACCAAATAAGTTGGAATATTCACAATTAAAAATTACGGATTACGGATTACGAATTACGAGAATCCCAAATACTTAATCCTTAATTTTTAAATATCATCCTGTTTATTCTTACTTCATTTTAACTACAATAATTTATCTACGGGGAAAATGCTTACTAAGCCCAACGCACAAACCTATTCCTTGTTTTGTACAAAAATGTTCAGAGGCCAAATAAGTTCTTCGCAGACTTTTTTACGTATTCCGACATTGCATTTTGAAAGTTTTTCCCTACGGTCGTTGATTTTTAATAGGCTGATCCTTCAAATACCCACCCTGACCTTTTAGAATTCTCTTATAATCTTTTTGGATTGAAGATTTGTTTTAAACACTATATTATCTTTATTTTAAAAACCTTATTTTATTTCCTAAAACCTTAGTAGAATTTATGAAAAATTATGAATAATGTAGGTAAAATGTCAATTCGTAATCCGTAATCCGTAAATATTAGATTATCAAGTACATTTGATATAACATTAGGCTTTATAATTCACTACTGCTTCAATGATCTTTTCCTGATCTTCTTTATTCAGATAAGGATACATTGGCAGGCTGAAAATTTCCTGTGCAATTTTTTCACTTACAGGGAAGTCACCG